>CBFGOU010000880.1:0-2127 GCA_965650445.1 uncultured Oxalobacteraceae bacterium
AGGTTGAACTTGATGCGCATGTCCACCACCGGAATGATGATGCCGCGCAGGTTGATCACGCCCTTGATGAATTCAGGCGCGTTGGCGATGCGCGTGACCGCTTCGTAGCCGCGGATTTCCTGCACTTTCAGGATGTCGATCCCGTATTCTTCCGAGCCGAGCGTGAAAGCCAGGAACTCGCTGCCGGCGCCGTCCTTGACATCGGCTTGTTTGCTGAGTTGAGTAGACATAGTGTGGTTCCTATTTAAATTGGGTGGGACACAAATGGGTTTAGGGGTAAGCGCGGCTTACGAAAAAATGGCGTCGTCGGTCAGCTGGCGCGATGAGCGCATCAGCGCCGACACGTCCAGGATCAGCGACACGCCGCCATCGCCGAGGATGGTGGCGCCGGAAATGCCGGTCACCTTGCGGTAATTCGATTCGAGGTTCTTGACCACCACCTGCTGCTGGCCGACCAGGTCGTCCACGAACAGGCCGGCCTTGCGCCCTTCCGACTCGAGGATCACGATGATGCCCTCGCACGGATTGGTGAAGCGCGGCGGGATGTCGAACATCTGGTACAGCGGGATCAGCGGCAGATACTCGCCGCGCACCTTGATCACCCGGCCCTTGCCGGAGATATCCTTGATGTCTTCCGGCGCCGGCTGCAGCGACTCGACCACGAAGCCGAGCGGCAGGATGTAGACCTCCTCGCCGACCCGGATCGACATGCCGTCCAGGATCGCCAGGGTCAGCGGCAGCGAAATCGAGATGGTGGTGCCGAAGCCCTTGGCCGAACGGATGTCGACCGTGCCGCCCATCGCGGCGATATTGCGCTTGACGACATCCATGCCCACGCCGCGTCCGGACACGTCCGTCACCGTTTCGGCGGTCGAGAACCCCGGCGCGAAAATCAGCTGCCAGACCTCGCTGTCGGTCATGGTGTCCGACACCGCCAGGCCGTTCTGCGCGGCCTTGGCCAGGATGCGCTCGCGGTTCAAGCCGCCGCCGTCGTCGGAGACTTCGATGACGATATTGCCGCCCTGATGGCCGGCCGACAGGAACAGGCGCCCGGTTTCGGTCTTGCCGGCGGCAACCCGCGCGGCCGGCATTTCGATGCCGTGGTCGATGCTGTTGCGCACCAGATGGGTGAGCGGATCGACGATCCGTTCGATCAGGCCCTTATCGAGTTCGGTGGCGGCGCCATTGGTGATGAAATCGACCTTCTTGCCCAGCTTGGCGGCCAGGTCGCGCACCATGCGCGGGAAGCGCGAGAACACGAAGTCCATCGGCATCATGCGGATCGACATCACCGCTTCCTGCAGGTCGCGGGTATTGCGGGTCAGCTGGCTGATCGAGCCGAGCAGGCGCTCGTGCACCATCGGATCGAGTGCGTCGCTGCGCTGCTCGATCATGGCCTGGGTGATCACCAGTTCGCCGATCAGGTTAATCAGCTGGTCGACCTTCTCGACCGAGACGCGGATCGAGGACGATTCGGCGCCCGGCACGCCGGCCTTGCTGTCTTCCTTCTTGGCGGCCTTCTTGTCGGCCGCCACTTCGGTAACTTCCAGCGGTTCGGCGCGCACCGGCGCGGCCACCTTGACCGGCGCCGCCGGCGCATCGGTGATGCCGGCGGCGGCGCGGATAAGTTCGATCGGCTGGAAGAAGCCGTAGCCGCGGTCGTCGTCGCTTTCCGCCGGCTCCGGCACGGCCGGTTCGAGCGGATCGAAGAAGCCGTAGCCCTGCTCGTTCTCGATCCTGGCGCGCGCCTTGTCCTCGATGGCCTGCTGTTCCGGCGTGAGCGCGGGCGCCTCGAAGATCTTCATGTCTTCGGGGTTGAGCACGAACGAGCAGATCGCCATGATGTCGTCGAGCGATTCATGGGTGGTGACGGTGATGGCGTGCTGGTCGCCGCCCAGCGGCACCACCGAGACCCGCCCCAGCAGGCCCAGTTCGGCCGCCAGCGCGCCGATGTCGCGCTGCTCGATCTTGGGGAACTCGATGCGGAAACGCCGCCCGCCCGGACCCACGCTGGTCTTGACTTCGGTCTGCACGAACGATGGCATGACGACCGGCGCTGCGACCGGCACCAGATCCTGCGACAGTTCCTGCAGCATCATGCGCACATTGGCCACGGCATCCTGGTCG
>CBFGOU010000881.1:0-2126 GCA_965650445.1 uncultured Oxalobacteraceae bacterium
TTTTCGGCAGGCCAGCCAGCAGCACCGACATGCGGGCGATGTTGAAGCCCTGCTCCGCTTCCGGGAACGAGCAGCCGATGACGGCGTCGGTGATCAGCGCCGGGTCGAGGCCGGGCACGGACGCCATGGCGGCCTGGATCGCACGCACCAGCAGGTCGTCAGGACGGGTGGTCTTGAACATGCCGCGCGGCGCCTTGCCGATCGGGGTGCGCTGGGCGGCGACGATGTAAGCGTCTTGAAGTTGTTTGCTCATGTCTGTCTCTCAGTGTTAGTTGCGCACAGGCTTACCGGTCTGCATCATGCCCATGATCCGCTCTTGCGTTTTGGGGTGGCTCAGCAGTTCGAGGAAGGCGCGCCGCTCCTTGTCGAGGAACCACTGTTCGCTCACCACGCTGCCCTGGTCGATGTCGCCGCCGGATACGATGTCGGCGATCATTTCGCCAAGCTTGAAATCGTGCGCGGAGATGAAGCCGCCGTCACGCATGTTGACCAGCTGGGCCTTGATGGTGGCCAGGCCGTAACGCCCGGTCGCGATGACGGGTTTGCGCAGCGGTGGACGATAGCCGGCGTCGAACATGGCGCGCGCTTCGACCTTGGCCACATGCAGCAGCTCGTACGGATTGAAGACGATGACGTCGTCTTCCTTCAGGTAGCCCATGGCCTTCGCTTCCAGCGCCGACTTGGACACGTTGGCCGTGGCCGCGTTGGTGAAGCCGGTCTTCAGGAACGCGAGGATATCGGTGCCCTTGGCTTCGTTGGAGGCGCGTACCGCCGCTTCCTTCAGGCCGCCGCCGGCGGGCACCAGGCCCACGCCCACTTCGACCAGGCCGATGTAGGATTCGATCGCCGCCACGCGCCTGGACGCATGCAGCGCCAGCTCGCAGCCGCCGCCCAGCGCCATGCCCGCCACCGCGGCCACCACCGGAATGTTGGAGTACTTCATGGCCATGAAGGTGTCCTGCAGTTCCTTGACGACCGGGTCGATGGCCTTGGCCCCGCCCTGCATGAACAGCGGCAGCGCGGCCTGCAGGTCGGCGCCGGCCGAGAAGGCGCCGCCTTCGGTGGCATCCGGATGCCAGATCACCAGGCCCTTGAAATTCTTCGACGCTTCCTCCATGGCCTTCTGCAGGCCCTTGATGACGCCGTCGCCGATCACGTGCATCTTGGTCTTGAACGAGATGATCAGCACATCGTCGTCCTGTTGCCAGATGCGCACGGAATCGTCTTCGTGGACGGTGGTGCCGGCTACTTTCGCATCGGCGGCGCCGCTGCCGAACACCGGCGCGCGGAACGGCTGGCGTTCGTACACGGCCAGGTTCGAGCGCGGCACATAGCTGTTGCTGATGGCCGAGTACGAGCCTTCAGGGGTGTGCACGCCCTTCTCGGAAACCGGTGCCTCGAACACCCAGGCCGGCAGCGCTGCGCTGCACAGGGCCTTGCCGGCGTCGATGTCTTCCTTGACCCAGTTGGCGATCTGCGTCCAGCCGGCCGCCTGCCAGGTTTCGAACGGGCCGACGCTCCAGCCGAAGCCCCAGCGCATGGCGAAGTCGACGTCGCGCGCGTTGTCGGCGATCGAGCCGAGGTGCACGGCGATGTAATGGAAGGCGTCGCGGAAGATCGCCCACAGGAACTGCGCCTGCGGGTTGGTCGAATCGCGCATGGCCTTGAATTTCTTGACCGGGTCCTTCTCCTTCAGAATGCGGGCGACGATGTCGGCCGCCTTGCCGCCGCCGGCGACGTATTCGCCGCTGGCGAAGTCCAGGCGCATGATCTCCTTGCCGACCTTTTTATAGAAGCCGGCGCCAGCCTTCTGGCCGAGCGCGCCGCCGGCCACCAGCCTGGCCAGCACGTCCGGGGTTTTGTAGACCGGGAAGAAGGGATCGTCGGCCAGGTTGTCCTGCATGGTCTTGATCACGTGGCCCATCGTGTCCAGGCCGACCACGTCGGCGGTACGGAAGGTGCCGGACTTGGCGCGGCCCAGTTTGGCGCCGGTCAGGTCGTCGACCACGTCCACGGACAAGCCGAATTTTTCGGCTTCGTGCATGGTCGCCAGCATGCCGAAGATGCCGACCCGGTTGGCGATGAAGTTCGGGGTGTCCTTGGCGCGCACTACGCCCTTGCCCAGG
>CBFGOU010000882.1:0-2124 GCA_965650445.1 uncultured Oxalobacteraceae bacterium
AGACCTGGGCGTGGACGTGGCGCCGCGCCTGAAGACGCTCAAGGTCGTCGAGCCGGCCAAGCGCTCGGCCGGCATCAAGGTGCCCGACGCCGCCACGCTGGTGGCCAAGCTGCGCACCGAAGCCAAAGTTATCTGATCGCGGCCACGCCGTTCACACCGTCGTCAAAAAATATAGGAACCTATCATGGTCGCATTAGTCATTGCTGAACACGACAACGCCTCCCTCAAGGGAAGCACTCATCACACCGTGACCGCGGCCGCCCAGTGCGGCGGCGAAGTGCACCTGCTGGTGGCAGGCAGCGGCTGCGCCGGTGCCGCCGCCCAGGCAGCGCAGATCGCCGGCGTCGCCAAGGTGCTGGTGGCCGACGCCGCCCACCTGGCCGATGGCCTGGCCGAGAACGTCGCCGAGCAGGTGCTGGCGCTGGCATCGGCGTACTCCCACATCCTGGCCCCGGCCACCGCCTTCGGCAAAAACGTGCTGCCGCGCGTGGCCGCCAAGCTGGACGTGGCGCAGATCTCCGAAATCACCAAGGTCGACGCGCCCGACACTTTCGAGCGTCCGATCTACGCCGGTAACGCCATCGCCACCGTGCAGTCGCTTGACGCGGTCAAGGTCATCACCGTGCGCACCACCGGCTTCGACGCCGCTGCCGCCAGCGGCGGTTCGGCCGCCACCGAAACCGTGGCCGCCGTGGCCGATTCGGGCAAATCCGCTTTCGTGGGCCGCGAGCTGGCCAAGTCCGACCGTCCGGAACTGACCGCCGCCAAGATCATCGTTTCTGGCGGCCGCGGCATGGGCTCGGGCGAGAACTTCAAGCTGCTCGAACCGCTGGCCGACAAACTCAACGCCGCCATGGGCGCGTCGCGCGCGGCGGTCGACGCCGGCTTCGTGCCGAACGACTGGCAGGTCGGCCAGACCGGCAAGATCGTCGCGCCCTCGCTGTATATCGCGGTCGGCATTTCCGGCGCCATCCAGCACCTGGCCGGCATGAAGGATTCCAAGACCATCGTCGCCATCAACAAGGACCCCGAAGCGCCGATCTTCTCGGTGGCCGATTACGGCATCGTCGGCGACCTGTTCGACGTGGTTCCGGAGCTGATCAAAGAACTCGGCTGATTTAGCTGACACACACCCAAGCAACCGTACGCTGCCCCATGCAAGCCACGGCTGACCAGGCACACAATGCCGGGTCCGGCGTGGCTTCTTTTTTGGAGATCCGCCAATGAGCTACACCGCCCCCTTGAAGGACATGCTGTTCGTGATGAACGAACTGGCCGGCCTGTCGACCGTCAACCAGCTGCCCGGCTGCGAGGACGCCACCCCTGACACCGTCGAAGCGGTGCTGGAAGAAAACGCCAAGTTTTGTGCCGCCGAGATCGCGCCGCTGAACCATCCGGGCGACCGGGAACCGAGCTTCTGGCACGACGGCGAAGTCACCACCGCCAAGGGCTTCAAGCAAGCGTTCAAGAGCTTCGCCGAGGCTGGCTGGCAGGGCGTGCAGCACCCCAGCGATTTCGGCGGCCAGGGCTTGCCCAAGCTGGTGGCCACGCCCTGCATCGAGATGCTCAATGCGGCCAGCATTTCGTTCGCGCTGGTGGCGCTGCTGTCCGATGGCGCCATCGAGGCGCTGCTGACGGCCGGGTCAAGCGAGCAAAAGGCGCTGTACCTGGAGCCGCTCATCTCCGGCAAATGGACCGGCACCATGAACCTGACCGAGCCGCAGGCCGGTTCCGACCTGGCCGCCGTGCGCACCCGCGCGGTGCCGCAGGGCGACGGTACCTACAAGGTATTCGGCACCAAGATCTTCATCACCTACGGCGAGCATGACATGGCCGAGAACATCATCCACCTGGTGCTGGCGCGCACGCCCGACGCGCCGCCGGGGGTGAAAGGCATCTCGCTGTTCATCGTCCCCAAATTCATGGTCGGCGCCGACGGCGCGCCGGGCGCGCGCAACGACGTGCACTGCGTCTCGCTCGAACACAAGCTGGGCATCAAGGCCAGCCCCACCGCGGTGCTGCAGTTCGGCGACCATGGCGGTGCCGTCGGCACGCTGGTGGGCGAAGAAAACCGCGGCCTCGAATACATGTTCATCATGATGAACGCGGCCCGCTTCGGCGTCG
>CBFGOU010000883.1:0-2123 GCA_965650445.1 uncultured Oxalobacteraceae bacterium
CCCGATCCTTTGACACTGTCGACCACCAGCGCGCCGCCCGACTGCATGATAAAGCCCTGCACCTGGCTCAGGCCCAATCCCGTGCCTTTGCCGACCGGCTTGGTGGTGAAGAAAGGCTCGCAGGCGCGCGCCATGACTTCCGGCGACATGCCGGTGCCGCTGTCGTGCACGCTGATCTTGACGTACGGCCCGGCCCGCAGCGATGCGTGCTCGCCCTCGGCCAGGCGCACGTTGGCGGTGGCGATCTCCAGCGTGCCGCCGTCGGGCATGGCGTCGCGCGCGTTGACCACCAGGTTGAGGATGGCCGCCTCCAGCCGGGCTTCGTCGATGTTGACCCAGTCCACCTTGGAGTGCAGGCGCACGCGCAGGTCGACATTGCTGGCGATCCCGCGCCGCAGCACCGTCTCGAAACTGCCGATGATTTTATTGGGGTCCTGCGGCGACGGCGACAGCGGCTGCTGGCGCGCGAAGGCCAGCAGCTGCTGGGTCAGGCGGGCGCCGCGCTCGACGGTGCGGTGGATGCTTTGCAGGACCGGCTTTTGCGACGGCCCCACGCCCTGCGCATCGAGCACCTGCACCGCGGTCGACACGATCGACAGCAGGTTGTTGAAGTCGTGCGCCACGCCGCCGGTCAGCTGGCCGATCGCTTCCATTTTCTGCGACTGGAACAGTTCCTCGCGCGCGCGTTCGAGCGAGCGCGCCGTCTCCTCGCGTTCGGTGATGTCGCGGGTGATCTTGGCGAAACCGAGCAGCGTGCCTTCATCGCCGCGGATGGCGTCGATGATCACGTGCGCCAGAAAGCGCGAGCCGTCCTTGCGCAGGCGCCAGCCCTCGGCTTCGTAGCGCCCGACCTGCGCCGCCTCGTTCAAGGCGTGCGCGGGCAGGCCGCGTTCGCGGTCTTCAAGCGTGTAGAAGGTCGAGAAGTGGCGCCCCAGGATCTCGGCATCATCGTAACCCTTGATGCGGCGCGCGCCGGCGTTCCAGTTGGTGACCACGCCCTGCGGCGAGAGCATGTAGATGGCATAGTCGACCACGCCCTGCACCAGCAGCCGGAACTGCTGTTCGCTGGCCAGCAGCTGTTCGTCCGCGCGCTTTTTGTCGGTGATGTCGCGCGTGATCTTGGCAAAGCCGGTCAGTTCGCCGGCGTCGCCGTACACCGGATCGATCACCACGCTGGCCCAGAAGCGGCTGCCGTCCTTGCGTACGCGCCAGCCTTCGCATTCGAATTTCCCGTCGGCCAGGGCGGCGCGCAAGGCCCTTTCGGGCAGGCCGGCCTGCCGGTCCTCCGGCGTATGGAAGGTCGAAAAATGATGACCGAGGATTTCCTCAGCGGTATAACCCTTGAAGCGCTCGGCCCCCGCATTCCACGACACCACATGGCCGCTCGGACTCAACATGTAGATGGCGTAATCGCGAATGGAAGCGATCAGGTGCTCGGCTGCACTGCGCGCCGGGGAGCGGTCGTCACTGATCATAAACAGGTCCGTGTCATTGAGTTTTTTGTTGATCGTAATACAAATTGCTATTTTCTGTAGCACGGCAACTGATGTCAAATGGCAAGCTGGCGTCAGGCTTGAGCGGGCCGCGCTAGCATTGCAGGAATCGCAATATTGGAGTGCCGCATGCCCCCCGACTTCGACCTCGATGTTCCAGGCCTGCCTCGACAAATACTTCGGCGGCACCGCCGATGCTGACACCCTCAGCCGCCTATGACCGTAACGATCCGCTTCCTCATCGCCTTGCTGTGCCTGACGTGCGGGCTTGCCGACGCCAAGCCGCCCAGGAAAAAGCCGGCCGCCCCGAGCGTGGCGGCGGCATTGGCCGCGCCCGCGCTGACCGGTTCCATCGAGGCCTTCGACAGCAAGGACGCGCGCATGGGCCACCCGCGCCTGTTCAAAGGCCAGGCCGATTACGCCGGCATCGTGGCCGCCACCAGCGCCGAGCGCGCGCGTGCCATCGCCACCCTGTCCGATAAGCTCAGGCGCCATCCGGTAGGTGCCGTGCCGGCCGGGGTGCGCGCGCAGATCGCCTCCGACGACCAGAGCACGCGCATGGCCGGCTGGTGGCAGCAGGACCGCCTGCTCGAAGGGATCGCCGAAGCCGCTTTCGCCTGGTACGTCACG
>CBFGOU010000884.1:0-2123 GCA_965650445.1 uncultured Oxalobacteraceae bacterium
CGGCGTCGAGGACGGCGTGGATATCAACGGGGCGGGTCATGCGCCACTCTAACGGCCATCCTCGTGCAAGTGCTCCAGCACGTGGGATAGACGTTCGCCGAGATGCTTCTGCGCGGCCTTTTCCATGGCGCGGGCGACTTCGGAATCCATCGCCTGCATGACCAGCGGCCGCAGGCGCCAGATCAGCGCCGAAAGCCGCGGCGCCTCTTCCGGCGGCGGCAGGCTGTCCTTGCCGTAGACGTCGAAGACATGGCGGATGACCATGGCCACCAGGCCGTCGGCGACCTGTTCGGTGCGGCGGCGCAGCTCGGCGATCATCGCCAGCTGCTCCTTCAGCGGCACGCCTTCGCGCAGCAGGGTCGCCGCCACGTTCAGGAGCTTCATCGAGGGCACGGTGAAGCCGTCAGCGACGGGCCGGACCAGATCCAGCTGCACCGCCATCTCCAGCACATCCGGCTCCGGCAGGACGCCGAGCAGCTGAGCGGCCTGTTCGAAGGTGAGGTGGGTCGGAACCTCGTCGGTCCAGGGGCTGGTGACGGCGGCCTCCAGCCCGATGACCTCGGCGACGTTGTGGCCCTGCTCCCAGGCCTCGACCAGCTCGGCGACATTGGCCAGCGTGTAGCCGCGCGCCAGCATCGAGCCGATGATCTTCAGGCGCGCCAGATGCGCCGGGCCATACATGCCCACGCGTCCGGCCCGCCTGGGCGGCGGCAGGATGCCACGCTCCTGATAGGCGCGGATGTTGCGAACGGTCGCGCCGGCCTCGCGCGCGAGCTCGTCGATCGTGAATTCGGCCTCGTCCGCCATGCCCCGACTCGTCACCTTCCCATCGGCCAATGGTAAGGACTTGACAGCAGAAACCTAGGCGGCAAAGAATGTGCCATTGATCAATGGCGAGATAACGCCAGGAGGAAACTGATGAGCGACATGGCTGCGCCCCCTGCCCGCTGGATCGACGGCAAACGCTGGCTGTGGCTGCTGGGGCCGGTGGTGCCGCTGCTGGTGGTTTCCGCGCTGTGGCGATTCTATTCGCACCACGACACGCTGGCGCTCTTCCGGCCCTGGATCTTCGTCTATCTGATCATTCCGGCGCTGGACCTCCTGTTCGGCACGGACAAGAGCAATGCGCCGGAAAGCGCGGTCTCCTCGCTTGAGGCCGACAACTACTACCGCGCGTTGGTGGTGGCCTTCATCCCGATCCAGTTCTTCGTGACCATCTGGGGCGCGCAGATCGTCGGGACCGGGCACCTCTCCCTCATCCAGTACGTCGGCATGATCTTCGGCGTCGGCCTGCTGAACGGCGTGGCCATCGTCGTGGCCCACGAGCTTGGCCACAAGGATGTGGAATGGGAGCGGTGGCTGGCCAAGATCACGCTGGCGCCGGTCGCCTACGGCCACTTCTTCGTCGAGCACAACCGCGGCCACCACGTGCGCGTCGCCACCCCTGAGGATCCGGCGAGCTCACGGCTGGGCGAAAGCTTCTGGGCCTTCCTGCCACGCACGGTGATCGGCTCGCTGGTCTCGGCCTGGGAGCTGGAGAAGACCCGGCTGGAGAAGGCCGGACACAGCGTCTGGAGCTGGAGGAACGACAACCTGCAGGCCTGGGCGATGACAGCGGCGCTGTTCGGCGTTCTGACCGCAATGTTCGGCTGGATCGTGCTGCCCTTCCTGATCCTGCAGGCGGCCTACGGCGCGAGCCTGCTGGAGGTCGTGAACTACATCGAACACTACGGGCTGCTGCGGCAGAAGGATGCGAAGACCGGCCGTTACCTCCGCTGCTCGCCCGAGCACAGCTGGAACTCGAACCACATCGTCACCAACCTCTTCCTCTACCAGCTGCAGCGCCACAGCGATCACCACGCCAACCCGATGCGGCGTTACCAGGCGCTGCGCCACTTCGAGGAAAGCCCGCAGCTGCCGAGCGGTTACGCGTCGATGCTGCTTTTGGCCTACATCCCGCCGCTGTGGCGCGCGGTGATGGACAAGCGGGTGCTGGCCCACTACGGCGGCGACGTCACCAAGGCCAACATCCAGCCCTCCCAGCGCAAGAAGCTGCTGACCCGTTACGCAGCGGCATGACTTGACCCACGGCGCCGCTCGCGTTGAGTGGCGCCATGGACAAG
>CBFGOU010000885.1:0-2122 GCA_965650445.1 uncultured Oxalobacteraceae bacterium
TTTTGCGAATCGGCCACGAACACGGCACCGTCGGCGCGCGACAAGACCGCCTTGCGGGTGCCGTTGTGGGCCACCTGGCCCGGCACGGTGAACACTTTGCATTTGATGACCAGACCCGACGGCGTGGTAAAGCCGAGCGGCAGCAGGTCGAAGAACAGGGTGCGGTCGCCCTCGGTTTCCAGCATCATCATGTCGCCGACCATCTCGGCCGCGAGCAGATCGTGCAGCCGGGTCAGATTGCTGGTCTTGCCCGACAAGGCCGGTCCGTAATAGACCAGCTTGAACGTCAACCGCTTTGCTCTTTCGTCAAGTTCGGCCATTTCCCACTCCCTTTATCCCGTTCCACGCATCCTCATACACAACAGGTTACAGGTTTTGAAAATTTATGGGGCATCTGTGGTGTTCGCTCGCGCGCGCCGGGTAATTCAACATCCAGTGGTATTGATTTTGACGGCGGGAGTTCCGCTGCCGTTATACGTGTACTGCACCGAGCATTGCATCGGCGTGGGCGCGTTCTCAATCCGCCATCCTGCGTCCCCATTGGGTATCTTGGTATTGCCAAAGCCGTAAAACGTATAGCCGTCGACTGGAACCGCTGCCGAGGAAAGGTAGCAGCCACCGCTCGGGACGGTCATGCCTTCCACGATGACACCGATACCGTCGCACCACCGATCGGGGTAGCCACTCCAGACGCGCACCTGGGTGGTGGGTGTCAGGTTGACGAATGTGATGTTGGCGATCGCGCTCGCTGTGCCCGCTCCTTTTACCGCCGTGACCGCCTTCACCATCCCTACCGCACTATTTACCGATCCGGCCAGCGCCCGGATCGAGGCGACACGGGCTGATGAGCCAAAATCAAAGAATTTCGGAAGTGCAACCGCCGATAAGATTCCGAGAATGACTATTACGACAATCAATTCGATCAGGGTAAAGCCCTCGGCCGGCTTGGCGCGGACAGTATTCATTCCTTTTGGATACCGATGCATAGGGAAATACCAAATCTAAATATAAAGAGGTCAAGAGGAAACGCTTAAAATTCCCCCTGGGAAACGGTATTCCAGTATATCCACGTTTCAAGACTATGACTACGGCATAATTTCAGCGGTGTTGTAACCGTGAAAGAAGTCTTGATTGGCCCAGGGATCGCCAAAATGGAAAAAGCCAACCCCGAAGAGTTGGCTTTTCGATGTCTGGTGGGCCTCCCGTGAGTCGAACACGGCACCAACGGATTCTGGTTTGCGTGACTTTCGCCACTCCCTGGACTATGCCTTCACCATAGCCTGCGCCTTAGGTGGGTGCCGTCTAGTCTCTACACCTTCAACAGCGCTTTCGCACTGAAGCTTGGCTCGGCATTGCCTTACGCATCGCTGCGCTTAGGTTTCACCGAATTTGACACCATCCCTTACGCGGTTTCCCGTCGCAAGGCACATTTACATATGAGTCCGCTGCTCTAACCAAGCATGAGCTAGAGGCCCGCATTCGTGATGCGGCATTGATGGCTGGCATCCAAACAAACTCGCCACCCGTTCGTTGCCGATACGAAGTGGCGAGAGGATAGGCCGTTTGGTGTCAGGCCGTCAAGCCTTTTTGCCGATCAACTTCCTTCCAGAAAGCTCTTCAGCTTGTCGGAGCGCGATGGGTGACGCAGCTTGCGCAGCGCCTTCGCTTCGATCTGGCGGATCCGCTCGCGCGTGACGTCGAATTGCTTGCCAACCTCTTCGAGCGTGTGGTCGGTCGACATTTCGATGCCGAAGCGCATGCGCAGCACCTTGGCTTCGCGCGGGGTCAGCGAATCGAGCACGTCCTTCACCACGCCGCGCATCGAGGCGTGCAAGGCCGCGTCCGATGGCGCCAGGGTATTGTTGTCCTCGATGAAATCGCCCAGATGCGAATCGTCGTCGTCGCCGATCGGCGTTTCCATCGAGATCGGCTCCTTGGCGATCTTCATGATCTTCCGGATCTTATCTTCCGGCATTTCCATCTTGACCGCCAAGGTCGCCGGATCCGGCTCGGCGCCGGTCTCCTGCAGAATCTGGCGCGAGATGCGGTTCATCTTGTTGATGGTTTCGATCATGTGCACCGGAATGCGGATGGTGCGCGCCTGGTCGGCGATCGAGCGCGT
>CBFGOU010000886.1:0-2122 GCA_965650445.1 uncultured Oxalobacteraceae bacterium
CTGCTCGAGATATTTCGCAAATGAACGCCGTTGCATGGCCGGATCCCGTGGGCTAAATACCCCTTGGACTCCAGCTGTTCAGTTTTGTTCAGTTTCCCCTACCTAGCGGGTACAGCGCCTTTTTCATGGCCTTCCGGTTCAGGCGCCTTTCTCAGCTTAGTCTGGCGAATAACAGTCTTCGTTGCCGGCGGCGATGCAGGCTGTCGCCACGCGTTTGCGCTCGACATAATCGGCCCGCGCGGCGATGGCGTTGTCGGGGCAATCGCCGGTGCCGTTGCAGGCGGTCGCTTCAATCCGGTAAATGGTCTTTTTCCACGAGGTGTTGGCGGGGCGCTCGCCTTCGTCGTAGACCTTTGCGGTGCACAGGACCGTGACGCGAAATCCGGTGTCGGCGGCGAAATCGTTCAGGGTAGTGCTGGCGGCACAGTTACCGCTCCGGATACGGAATAGGCCCCATTCCACCCCGGCGCGCGCCGCCTGCTTGGCTCGCATGCCTTGGACGTCCTGGCCCAGCGTCGCTTGCTGGGTGGTGCTCAGGCGGATCATCGCAATGGACATGCCAGCCATCACCACCAGCAGCACGATCGCGGCGAGGTAGGCAAAGCCTAGCTGGCGCTGTCGGTGCATCGCTCTCATGGCACGTTGTCCACGTGGACGCCATAACTGAGCGAAATGGATTCATTCTGGTCCGTCATGGTCAGTTGCATTTGCATATACCCGCTCTGCTGCGTCGCGCCCGCGTTCGGGCTGTAAGTGAACTGGCAACTGGCAATCTTGGTCGCCACCACCGCCGTGCTGGCGGTCGGGGGCTGGCACACCTGATCCTTGTTGAAGCCGTAGGCGCTGTAGCGGTACAGCGTGCCCGTGCCGGTGCCGTCGCCATCCAGCGGGGCGGCGTTGGCGCAGAAGTAGGTGACCGCTTGCTTGGCTTTGGGAACGATCACGAAGCGCCCGCCGTCGTAGCCGACGGGAAATGAGGTGGCAGTCTTGAGGGTAATCCGGCTCTCGCCGAGTTGGGGGCTGGGCGGTGCGCCGACCGAGTCGATCTCTCCCATATTGGTTTGAC
Source organism: uncultured Oxalobacteraceae bacterium (assembly GCA_965650445.1). Taxonomy (GTDB): domain Bacteria; phylum Pseudomonadota; class Gammaproteobacteria; order Burkholderiales; family Burkholderiaceae_D; genus Telluria_A. The sequence goes on from CBFGOU010000886.1 coordinate 1,067, forward strand.
TGTAGACATCGCTGGCGTTCTGGTTGCCGATCACTACGAAGTCGCCCGGCAGCGGCACCGTTGTAAAGCCGGTGAGCACGTCGAAGCTGAGCACCGCTTCGCTCATGTCGATATATTTGCTGGGATTGGCAATATGGAGCGTGTCCCAGTTGATATTCGGACCGGTGCGGTAACGTCCGCCGTCGGCGGTGGGCACAAGTTCGAAACATTTATCGTTGACCAGCCGCAGTGAATTGGGCACGGCCGAACGGATCTCGTTGCCCATCATGCGCAGGGCGGTATCGGCCTGGTTGCTCAGCCCAGCCCGCCGTCCCACCGCCATATAGGCCTGGATCGCCGGCTTGAAATACATCACCGTGGTGCCGCCCATGATGCCGATCAGGACGATCACCACGATCATTTCCACCAGCGTGAATCCGCGCGCTGTTTTCATGGCTGTGTCCGCCATCCGCGGAGGATGAAGTTGTCGCCGCCATGCTTGACCGTCACTTCGATCCTGAGGGCGTCCTGGTTGGCCATGCCGGTCAGCTGCACTGCGTCGATGGCGACGGCCACGTCGTATTTCTCCAGGCCACTGACTGCGTTGCCGGTGGCGTCGAACACGCCGGTGGAATGGTAGCCCTTGTAATTGCTCACATTCGTGAAGTCGGCACGGTTAGCCGCATCCGTACCGCTATACGGTTTGAGCAGGATTTCCTCCATCATGCTCTCGGCCACTGCCGCCATCTGCTTGCTCAGCATCGGGTCGACGCTGCTGGCCGTGCTGCTGTTGAAGGCCGCGATCATGCCGCCGACGGCGACGCCGACAATGACCATGGCCACGATCAGTTCGACCAGGGTGACGCCGCGCTGGCGCTTATTCGACATAGCCGCTGGCTCCCTGGATGGCGATGGTGCGCTGGACCTTGCCCTGAGCATTGATGAGGATGGTTCCCGCCACCGTCGTGAGCCCCGCGCCATCGCTGGTGATGGTGCCGTCGGGCTGGAAGTACAAGGTGGTGGCGAGCGCGCCGCCGGCCGTCACGTCGTTGTCGGTGCTCTTGTATTCGTCGTTGG
>CBFGOU010000887.1:0-2111 GCA_965650445.1 uncultured Oxalobacteraceae bacterium
TGGGCGCCACCCGAGGCGCCGGCTTTACCCAGCAGGCCGCGCTGCAGGCCGGGCTGTCGCCAGCGGCCGCCAGCGTGCAGGGCGGGCCGATCGGGCGCCAGGCCGCCGAGGCGATCCGTGCCAACAGTGCTTCCGAACGCTTGCCGGACGCGGTGCGCGAGAAACTGTCGCACGCGGGCGGGGGCGAGCTGGGCGACATCGCCATCCACAACGACACCGGCGCGCACCGGGCGGCGGAAATGCTCAACGCGCGCGCCTTCACCGTCGGGCGGGCCATCTATTTCGGGCGCGGCCAGTACCAGCCCTACAGCAGCGAAGGCTTGCACCTGCTGGCGCACGAAGCGGCCCATGCGGTGCAGCAGGGCGGGCGCGGCGGGGCGGCGGGCGAGCACTTCAGCACCGGCGCCGCCAACAGCAGCGCCGAGCACGAAGCCGAGCGCTTCGCCGACGGTGTCAGCGGCCGCGCGGCCGCCGTCGCGGCGCTGCACGCCAGCGTGCCTGACGAAACAATCCACCGTACCATCAGCTTTACCCACGGCAATCACCGCTTCCACACCAACGCACCCACGGCGCAAGAAGATGCCGCCGGTTTCAGTCTCAGTTCCGATCCCAACCGAACCTTCCAATGGGATGCCGACGTCACCATCCATGGTGTGGCGGGCGACCCGTTTGCCGATTTCGTGGCCGGGTTCATGCAGGTGGAACGGGTGTTTTACGTCAACGCGCACTGGGCCGAGGGCACGGCCGACCATACCCACCGCGCCATCCGTCCGGACGCGCCGTTGCCGCGGCGCGATGCCCTGGCCGTGGGCAACAACTTCATGTTCGACGACGCCGCCCATGTGACGCTGCCGTTCGGGGCCGCCGGCGACGTGCGCAGTCCGATGGCGGAAGACACGCCCTCGTCGTTCCTCCCATGGGCCAATCCGGTGGCCGGGCGCGGCGGCGACACCGGCTGGTTCAATTATGGCGACGCGTTCGTCACCTACCTAAGCGCGCGCAATACCGTTTCCGGCCATTTCCGCCATCTGGCCAATGTGTACTGGAATATGTCGGTGCAGGGACAGTTCAATGCCACCCGCCCGGTGGGCACGCGCGTGACCCTGTCGGCGCCGGGCGCGGTGAACCGCAGCGGGGTGATCGAGGGTGTCAGCGGGGAATTTCCACCCATGATAGGCGGGACCATCGCCAACGGGCACGATACCGTCACCGATACCTGAGGCGAGCCATGATGCACCATATCGTCAGGCTGCGGCCGGAACAGAGCGGGATGGGCGCCGCGATCGGGGTGGCGCGGGCCGGCAGCGGCGCCGCACCGGAACAGCGCATCGGCCAGCTGCTGCCGCCCGGGCAGGTGCCCGCGCATACGCCGCTGGCGCTGCTGTGGCGCGGTCCCAGCCTGTCCTCGCCCGATACGCTGGCGCTGGCCGGCGCCGCGTGGCACGGGCACACGCTGGCGGTCACGCTGGAACTGCGCTGTTTCGACGGCCCGCTGCACGCCAACATCATCACCGTGCCGATCGTCGAATTGGACCTGGGCGAACTGGCGCCGGCCAGCTATGAAGCCGACATCGCGCTGGTCACGCTCGCGTTTTCCGATCTCGACCGGCCCGAGACGGCGGTGCCCGTGCGTACCGAGCACAGCCTGTTCCGCTTCACCGTCGTGTGATGACCGCCGGCGCGCTTTGCGCAGTTACTTCGGTTCGTTGATGATTTGCGGATCGTGAACGAAGGTGCCGCCCTGGCCATCGTTGAATTTCAGCTTGAAGTCGATGACCTTGCGCTTGTCGCCGGTATGGTAATCCTCAACCGTCATTTCGCGTCCATCGTCCGAAATGACGGGTTGGCCCAGCTGGTCGGCGCCGGTTTCCACGTCGATGCCGGCGAAGGTCACACCTGGCGCGGTGGGCGGATCGAACGAGAACACGATCATGCTGTGGTGGTGAACCTTGATCGGTTCGGGCATGACGATCACGTCGTCAGGGCCGAACGGTGGACGGGCATTGACGACGACAGTGACCGTGTGGATCTTGGCGGTGTTTTTTTGCAGCATGGTTTTTAGCTTCCTTCCTGGGGTGGGTGGGATTCGACATACCGCATGTACACCGGAT
>CBFGOU010000888.1:0-2101 GCA_965650445.1 uncultured Oxalobacteraceae bacterium
CAATCGTCCGTTTTGCGGATCAGCATTGTCCTCCGCGTGGCTGATCTGAAACGTTGATATAGCTGCGTATAATCAAGTGGAAAAAAGCGATTCTTGTCCGCGGCGGTGAGGCGGCGGGTTTAAGATCCGCGACAGTGGCGACAGAGGACAGGGACCCGGGCTATCAACGCGTGCGTTGGTGCGTATCGCGGCGGAAGCCGTGATCGTGCTGATCTGCGTGGATCACACGCTGCGGTGAGGCAGCGGTGCCGACATTACATTGGTGCGTCGTGCCCGCACTGGTCTCGGCATCGTGCATGAGTGTGTCGCGCGGTGAAGCGCGGGCACTTGCCTTGAACGATCGTCGTGCATGGGCCAGCTGCCCAGGTCCCTGACTACTGCCGCCACTGGCGGCGTCTCAAAGAACAAAATTTCTCTTGGGGTTGCGGTTGGGTTCGCTTTTTAGCAACCGGCGACTTCGGCCGTGCTCACATGCTTTTGCTGGCGAGTCGCGGAGCGCGAGACCGGCGCTCTCGCTTTGGCCTTCGGTGCCACCGGTGCTGGCACCTGGCGCAGCAGATCCCAAACGAAGCCGCAGAGTTCGCGGGCGAGTGCGATTTTTATTTTGGCCGGCATCAGCCGGCGGTTGGTCAGGTGCCAGTGCCGCTGGTAGAGCCGGTTCTGCATCTTCCAGGAGATCTTCCGGTACACGTCCGGCTGCCCTTCCTGTCGTCGGGCGAGGTGCTCGGACACTTTCGGCGGCAGCGAGGCATGTTGGACCGCTTCCACCAGGATCCAGCGCGCCTGCGCATTACCGGCTTTGGTGATGGCGCCCAGCCGGCGTTTGTCGCCGGTCGAGGATTCATGTGGCACCAGGCCCAGGTACGCCATCAGTCCGCGCGGATGAGCGAAGCGCCGCACCTCGTTGATCTCCGCAACCAGCAGCGAGGCGGCGATCAGGTCGAAACCGCGCAGGCACATGAGCGCTTGCACCGCCGGATAGAGCCGCCATCTGGGCGCTTCGGTTGCGATCAATTCTTCCATCCGCTGGAGCCGTTCCTCGGTCGCCGTGATTGCCAGGAGGTGCTCTTCGAGCACCGCTTTGAGGACCGGCGTCGGCATGACCAGTTCGCGCAAGTAACGCCGGTGCGCCTCGGTCCAGTTGGCCTTGCCTGAATAATGATAACCCTGGCGCAACAGGAAGGACTTCAGCCGCTGCTTGGCCCGCTTCACGTCGCGGCTCGCGTCAGACCGCGCGCGGGTCAGATCGCGGAACGCCTCATCAATCTCGTCGGGCACATGGATCGGCTCCAGTTCGCCCGCACGTAGCGAGCGGGCCAATTGCTCCGCGTCCCGGCGGTTCGTCTTTTGGCGCACGCCTTTTCCCTGCGGGATCTTGGTCGGCGCCACCACGATGCAATCGATTCCGTGCCGCTGGAACCAGCGGTAGAGCACGAAGCCGGTCGGCCCCGCCTCGTACACGAAGTGCAGCGTGATCCCGGGACCGCCGATCTTCGCCGCCAGCCGCTCCATCGCGTGCAGGTCGCTCGAAATTTTACCATAGTGCCGAACCTCGCCCGAACGCCCCTCATCGGCTATGACGACTTGAGCGTCTACCTTGTGGACATCTAAACCAACGTACTTATCAATGTTCATGTGCTTGTCCTCGCATTTGGTTGTTGGGTTAATCGCCGCCTCCATGCGGATAGGCTCCACTCCCGTGGAGTAACCCGCGTCGTCGGGGACAAGCACTTTTTCTCTCGGTTGCCCTCGACGCAGCTATAGTGTCTCGGCAAACAAGGTTCGGTGATGACCGTCACATATGAGATGCGGACTATCCAATTGGGGGCGGTGTCGTTGTTCTGGTGCGCGATCTTTGCTGGCCACCTGATGCTCGCGATACTTGCGACGATTTTGGCGTCCAGGAGAAAAGAAGGCAGAGTTGGGGTTCACGTCGCGGCAGCTTGGTTAATCCCTCAGATTGGTCCCGCGGTCGTGTGTTGGCGCTTTAGGCCGGCGCCGCAGCCGCCACTTTTGTGAAAAAGGAGCCCAACCAGTCGCTACAGCGCAACGCGGGCAATCGTCCGTTTTGCGGATCACCATTGTCCTCCGCGTGGCTGAT
>CBFGOU010000889.1:0-2100 GCA_965650445.1 uncultured Oxalobacteraceae bacterium
CGTCCATACCCAGAATCGCGATGATGTCACGCAGTTCCTTGTAGCGCTGCAGGGTACCCTGCACGGCGCGGGCGGTGTCGTAGTGTTCCTGGCCGACGACCAGCGGGTCCAGCTGGCGCGAGGTCGAGTCCAGCGGGTCCACCGCAGGGTAGATACCCAGCGAGGCGATGTCACGCGACAGCACCACGGTCGAATCCAAGTGGGCGAAGGTGGTGGCAGGCGACGGGTCGGTCAAGTCATCGGCTGGCACGTACACGGCCTGGATCGAGGTGATCGAACCGGTCTTGGTCGAGGTGATGCGCTCTTGCAGACGGCCCATCTCTTCGGCCAGGGTCGGCTGGTAACCCACCGCGGAAGGCATACGGCCCAGCAGTGCCGATACTTCGGTACCGGCCAGGGTGAAGCGGTAGATGTTGTCGACGAAGAACAGCACGTCCTTGCCTTCGTCACGGAACGATTCCGCGATCGTCAGGCCGGTCAGCGCCACGCGCAGACGGTTGCCCGGTGGTTCGTTCATCTGGCCGTAGACCATCGCCACTTTGGAGTTCGCTGGGTTTTCCAGGTCCACCACCTTGGCATCGGCCATCTCGTGGTAGAAGTCGTTACCTTCACGGGTACGCTCACCCACGCCGGCGAACACGGACAGACCCGAGTGCGCCTTGGCGATGTTGTTGATCAGTTCCATCATGTTCACGGTCTTGCCCACACCCGCACCGCCAAACAGACCGACCTTACCGCCTTTTGCAAACGGGCACACCAGGTCGATCACCTTGATGCCGGTTTCCAGCAGGTCTTGCGACGGCGACAGTTCGTCGTACGCAGGCGCCACGCGGTGGATCGAGGCGGTCTTTTCTTGCGAAACAGGACCGCATTCGTCGATCGGGTTGCCCAGCACGTCCATGATGCGACCCAGGGTCGCGGTGCCGACCGGCACCATGATCGGGTTGCCGGTGTTCTGGATGCTCATGCCGCGACGCAGACCTTCGGACGAGCCCAGCGCAATGGTACGGACTACGCCGTCGCCAAGCTGCTGTTGAACTTCCAGGGTCAGTTCGGAGCCTGCCATTTTCAGTGCGTCGAAAACCTTCGGCATGGCGTTACGGGGGAACTCAACGTCCACCACAGCGCCAATACACTGAACGATTTTGCCATCAGCCATGTTCGTTCCTTCTTTATTTATTTTAAATTCGGGTTTAGACCGCTGCCGCGCCGGCGACGATCTCGGAGAGTTCTTTGGTAATCGCTGCCTGACGGGTCTTGTTGTAGACCAGCTTCAGCTCGCCGATGACGTTGCCGGCGTTGTCGCTTGCCGCTTTCATCGCCACCATGCGCGCCGATTGCTCGGACGCCAGGTTTTCCGCCACCGCCTGGTACACCAGCGCTTCCACATAGCGCACCAGCAGTTCGTCGATCACGGTCTGCGCTTCCGGCTCGTAGATATAATCCCAGGAGAGATTATCCTTGTCGCCTTCCAGCTTGTGCGACGGCAGCGGCAGCAGCTGCTCAACCATCGGCTCTTGCTTCATCGTGTTGACGAATTTGGTGTAGCAGACGTAGACCTTGTCGAGCTCACCGGATTCGTAGCGGTCGAGCATGACCTTGATCGGCCCGATCAGCTTGTCGAGATGGACCGTATCGCCGATTTGCACCGCATGCGAAACGACCTTCACGCCTACCCGATTCAAAAAACCCAAACCCTTGTTGCCAATGGCAACTGCTTCAATCTTGTTGCCAGCCGTTTCCAGCTCGCGTGTTTTTTGCGTGACCATACGCAGCACGTTGGTGTTCATGCCGCCGCACAGACCCTTGTCGGTCGTGACAACGATGAAACCGACGGCCTGGGCATTGACATCCTTGCCTTGCGCCATGAATGCGTGCGTGTACTCTGGATTCGCGGTGGCGAGATTGGCGGCGATATTCCGAATCTTGTCACTGTAGGGACGGGCGGCGCGCATCCGGTCCTGCGCCTTGCGCATTTTGGATGCGGCGACCATTTCCATCGCCTTGGTGATCTTCTTCGTATTTTCTACGCTCTTGATCTTGCCACGTATCTCTTTGCCTACTGCCATGAGTCCTTACTCCTTATGCATTTGGCGCCGC
>CBFGOU010000890.1:0-2088 GCA_965650445.1 uncultured Oxalobacteraceae bacterium
GTTTGTGTAAAGGGGCCGGGAAGGGGCCCGCGGCGGCGAGGCTTTGGGTGTCGAACAGCAGCCAGGGCTTGAATTCGCTGTACACCAGCATGGGCCAGAGCAGAAGCAGCGCCAGGGCGGTGCCGGCGACGCGTCCGCGCCAGGCGGGATCGGGATGGTGAACGCGAACGGTCATGCGTCAGAAGCAGGCGCCGACCGCCAGCCGTTCGGGCGATTCGTGCGGCGCCGCGGGCGGCGCGCTCATGGTTTCGTTGGCGTACAGCGCATCGATCATGGCGTCGCTGACCTGCTCGCGCGGCGCGTCGAACACGATGCGGCCATCGCGCAGGCCGACGATGCGGGCGAAATGGGCGCGCGCCATGTCGACCTGGTGCAGGCTGCAGATCAAGGTGGCGTTGCGCGCGGCCGCTTCCTGCCGCACAGTGGCGAGGGTCATTTGAGCCAGGGTCGGATCGAGCGCCGACAGCGGCTCGTCGACCAGAAACACTTCGGCATTTGAGAGCAGCATGCGGGCCAGGGCGCAGCGCTGGCGTTCTCCGCCGGAGAGCCGGTCCACGCGCGCATACAGCTTGTGGCCGAGGCCGAAGCGCTGCAGGGCCGCATGGGCGGCGTCGGGATCGGCCGGTTTGATGAGGGACGACAGTGCCTGCCACAAGGTCCACTGCGGCAGGCGCGCCGCCAGCACCGCGCTGACCACGCGCTGGCGCGGCGGCAGGGGCGGCGTTTGCGGCGCCGAGAACAGGCGCGCGCGCAAACGGTGACGTTCGGCGTGCGACAGGGTCCACGGATCGCGGCCGAACAGGTCGAATTTGCCGTCGGACGGCTGGTGCGCGCAGGCCAGGGTTGCCAGCAGAGTGGTCTTGCCGGCGCCGGACGGGCCGATGATGGCGACCTGCTCGCCCTGGCCGACCGCCAGGTCGAGCGCGTGCAGCGCGGCCGGGCGCCCAGCCGCCAGATGGCGCACGGTCAGTTGCTCAAGCCGCAAGGTGGTCATCGGATTTGCCGCTTACTTGATCAGGCCGGCGTTGTGCGCCGCTGCTTCGATGGCCTTGTAGTTGTCGGCCTTGGTCGGAATGAACCTGGTGGCGCGCTGCAGCGCCAGGATTTCCTTGCCTTCAGGCGTATTGGCATCGAGCGCGAGGAAGGCGTCGGTGATCTTCTTCTTGAGCGCCGGGTTCATGTCCGAGCGCACGGTCCAGTTGTAATCGAAGTAGCCCGGGGTGGTGTAGAACACGCGCACGGCGGCCGGGTCGACCTTCTTCTCGGCGACCAGCTTTTCCCACACCGAGATATTGAGCGCGCCGGCATCGACCTTGCCCCCCGCGACCGCAGCCACGGTGGCGTCATGCGCACCCGAGAAGGCAACGCGTTTCAAATCGGTGTCCGGGTTGATCTTTGCCGCCAGCAGGTAGGAGCGCGGCATCAGGTGGCCCGAGGTGGAGGACTCGGAACCGAACGACAGGGTCTTGCCCTTGAGGTCCTCGAGCTTGTTGATATCCTTGGCCGTCGTGATGAACACCGAGCGGAATTTTTCGTCTTCCAGGCGCTGCACCAGCGGCGTGACCTGGCCTTTGCTGCGCACATTGGCCTGCACGAAGGTAAAGCCGCCGAACCACACCATGTCGAGCTTCTTGTTCACCAGGCCTTCGACCGAGGCGGCGTAGTCGGTCACCGGGGTGAATTCGACCTTCAGGCCGGTTGCCTTGGCCAGGTAGTCGCCCAGGGGCTTGAACTTGCGCTGCAATTCCGTCGGCGCTTCGTCGGGAATGGCCGACACGCGCAGCACGCCTGGCGTGACCTGGGCCGGGGCCGACGAGGCGGCGAACAGGATGCCGGCGGTCAGGGAGGCGGTCACAATGGATTTCAGGAAGGAGGTCATAAGGTTTTAAGGTGAAAAGAGCGGTAAAAAAATGCCTGCGCGCTACGGCGCGTAGGGAACGAGTGCCAAATCAGGAATCGGCTATGATAGCAAAAACGCCAACTAACAAGCGGCAAACCCACGAAAATGATGCCAAAAAGCAGCCCGAGCAACACTTTCTCCACGCTGGCAACGGCGACCGTCCATGCCGAGCTCGTCGCCGGGCTGAG
>CBFGOU010000891.1:0-2085 GCA_965650445.1 uncultured Oxalobacteraceae bacterium
TGTGCCACCCGGTGCAACCTGATAGTGTATCCCATCGGAAAGATTCTGGCCGCGCGACTGGCCCGTAAAGCAAAAAAGCATGCGCTGGTGGGCGGCATGCTTTTTTGACAGGAGTGCCGCGGTGCGCGGCGGCTCAGTCGCCGTACAACTTTTGTTTCAGTTCGCGGCGCTGCTGGGCTTCCAGCGACAGGGTGGCGGTCGGTCGGGCGATCAGGCGCGGAATGCCGATCGGTTCGCCCGTTTCCTCGCACCAGCCATAGTCGCCGGCATCGATGGCGGCAATCGACTGCTGCACTTTCTTGAGCAGCTTGCGCTCGCGGTCGCGCGTGCGCAGTTCCAGCGCATGCTCTTCCTCGATGGTGGCGCGGTCGGCCGGGTCCGGAACCAGCACGGTTTCGCGCAGGTGCTCGGTGGTTTCGCCGGCGTTTTTCAACAGGTCTTTTTCAAGCTGCTGCAAGCGCGCCTTGAAGAAAGCCAGCTGCGCCGGATTCATGTAGTCCTTGTCACTCATGGCCCGAATTTCTTCTTCGGTCAGGAGGCGGCCTTCTGTGCTCACGGCGGGGGTCGATTTAGTTGTTTTAGTCATGACTTCACTTACCTTCGATACGACAGAGGTTTTCATTTTATCAGCTAACTCGGCAGTGACAGCGCAGTGACGCTTGCGTTGTCGCGCACCTTATCGGCCTGCCTGACGGCCTACGTCGCCGTCGTTTCATACCCGCACTTTGCAGCACACTTTGGGGGGCCCGTTGTTGCACTGCGAAACCGGGATAGTTTATACCAAACATTGTTCCAGACCACGTATAAACACATCTTTGGGTAAATTTTTGCCGATAAATACCATTTTGCTGCCACGCTCGTCGTCCTCGCCCCATTTGCCGCCCAGATCGGTCCCCATGATCTGGTGCACGCCCTGGAACACCACCTTGCGGTCGGCCCCTTCCATCAGCAGCACGCCCTTGTAGCGCAGCATGCGCGGACCGAACACCTGCACCAGGCTGCCCAGGAATTCGTCCAGGCGCTGCGAATCGAAGGGCCGCGTGCTCTTGAACACGAAGGCGGCGATGTCGTCGCTGTGGCGGCTGTGGTGGTGGTCGTGGCTGTGGTCGCACGCTTCGGTATGCACGTGCTCGTGCTCGCCGTCGTGGTCGTGGGCGTGGTGGTGCCCGTGCTCCATGGCTTCGTCGGCGGTGAGGAAGTCGGGATCGAGTTCGAGCTTGTCGTTCAGGTGAAAGCCGCGCAGGTCGAGCACGTCTTCGAGCGGGGCCGCGCCGAAGTCGGACTGGGCCTGCGGCGCGCGCGGGTTGATGCGCTTGAGGCGCTGTTTCAGTTCGGCCAGCTGGGCGGCATCGACCAGGTCGGTTTTGGAAATCAGGATCTTGTCGGCAAAGCCGACCTGGCGCTGGGCTTCCTCGTGCTGGTCCAGCTGGGCCATGGCGTGGCGCGCGTCCACCACCGTGACGACCGCGTCGAGCAGGTAGTCGGCGCCGACTTCTTCGTCGACAAAGAAAGTCTGGGCCACCGGGCCGGGATTGGCCAGGCCGGTGGTTTCGATGACCACGCGGTCGAATTCGAGCTCGCCGGCGGCGCGCCGCCTGGCCAGATTGGTCAGGCCGACGATCAGGTCGCCGCGCACGGTGCAGCAGATGCAGCCGTTGTTCATCTCGACGATCTGTTCGCCGCTGTCGCGCACCAGGATTTCATTGTCGATGTTTTCCTGGCCGAATTCGTTCTCGATCACCGCGATCTTCAGGCCGTGGTTGTCGTGCAGGATGCGGTTGAGCAAGGTGGTCTTGCCCGCGCCGAGAAAGCCGGTCAGGATGGTGCTGGGAATCAATGCCATTGGTTGCCGTATGTTGGTAGGGTAAGGGGCAAGCGCCCAATTAATCGACCGATTATGCCGGATTTCGCAGTCCGCTTCCAAATTGCTTTGCGCAAGCGTTTGAGATGTTGAGCGGGATCATGCCGCCCGCAATTTTCCGTGGGTATTTATTTCCGTTTGGCGCGGGGATGGGCCTGGTCGTAGACCTTGGACAGGTGCTGGAAGTCGAGCGAGGTGTAGACCTGGGTCGAGGTGATGCTGGC
>CBFGOU010000892.1:0-2083 GCA_965650445.1 uncultured Oxalobacteraceae bacterium
TCCTCTGGCTAGGCGCGACGACGACGCGGACTGCATTCCGCTAGGAGGAGCAACGCCTGTAGCCCTGTAGGGCGGGAGTGTTCCCTTGCAAGGGAACACCGTTGCGCGGGCAGGCGACATGTCGCCTGAATTCCCCGCTCCACCGCCAGAGGGCCGGAAAAGTGTGCAATCGCGCCCGTAGCGCTCTCACCCAATTGGTGACGGTTATCGAACGAATCAAAGTGAATGTTCATGCGGCTCTCCAGACGAAGGTGAGCGGTCAACTGCCGAATCTAGGATCACGGAAAGGGATCGAACGATGCGATGGTGGTTAAGCAAGGCAAAGCCTGAGGGTCCGTCAGATCAGGACAGCGGCCGTATGGAAGATGCCGTGCAACGCAGCGTGGTGCTGACGCGCTTGCAGGATCTGGTCGCCTGGGGCCGCAAGAATTCCGTCTGGCCTTACAACTTCGGCCTCTCGTGTTGTTATGTCGAAATGGCCACCAGCTTCACCAGCAAGTACGATATTGCCCGCTTCGGCGCCGAGGTGATTCGCGCCACGCCGCGCGAGGCCGATCTGATCGTGGTGTCCGGCACCGTGTTCATCAAGATGGCGCCGGTGTTGCAGCGCCTCTATGATCAGATGCTGGAACCGCGCTGGGTCATCTCGATGGGTTCCTGCGCCAATTCCGGCGGCATGTACGATGTCTACAGCGTGGTCCAGGGCGTCGATAAATTCCTTCCGGTAGACGTTTATGTGCCCGGCTGCCCGCCGCGCCCAGACACCTTTCTTGAAGGCCTGAACCTGCTGCAGGATGCCATCGGCAAGGAGCAGCGCCCGCTGAGTTGGGTCATCGGCCCGCAGGGTGTGGAGAAGCCGGACCGGCCGTCGCAGCGGGATATCAAAAGGGCCGAGAGAGTGCGGGAGACCGTGCTGCGTTCCCCCGATCAGGTTTGACCGAATGCTTGGACGATATGAATATACCCGCACCGACTATCGTCCAGGAATTGCAGAACCGGCCCGGTGCGGCAATAGCCGCCATCCAGGAAACCCGGGATGGCATTCCCACGCTGTGGGTCGCCAGGGATCAGGTGCGCGACGTCCTGCGTTACCTGAAGCGGGATGCCGCGCAACCCTACCGCATGCTGTACGACCTCAGCGCCATCGACGAGCGTGTCCGCGCTCACCGCCAGGATCAGCCGGCCAGCGATTTCACGGTTTTTTATCATCTGCTGTCGTTCGAGCGCAACGCCGATATCCGTATCAAGGTCGCGCTCGCCGCTGACGATGCGGTGATGCCCACGGTGACCGATATCTGGCCCGCCGCCAATTGGTATGAGCGTGAATTGTGGGACATGTTCGGCATCTCCATTGAAGGCCATCCGCATCTGCGCCGCATCCTGATGCCGCCGACCTGGCAAGGCCACCCACTGCGCAAGGACCACCCCGCCCGCGCCACCGAGGTGGAAGCGTTTCGCCTGCCCGAGGACAGGGAGGAAGCCGAGCAGGAAGCGCTGCGCTTTCATCCCGAAGAATGGGGAATGCGGCGTTCGCACGACGAGTCCGATTTCATGTTCCTCAACCTGGGCCCGAACCATCCCAGCGTGCATGGCGTGTTCCGCATCGTGCTGCAGCTCGACGGCGAAGAAATCATCGATGCCGTCCCCGACATCGGCTACCACCATCGCGCCGCAGAAAAAATGGGCGAGCGCCAGACCTGGCATACCTATATTCCCTATACCGACCGCGTTGATTATCTGGGCGGGGTAATGAACAACCTGCCGTATGTGCTGGCGGTGGAAAAGCTGGCCGGCATCGACGTGCCGGACCGGGTGAAGGTCATCCGCGTAATGATGGCGGAGCTGTTCCGCATCGCGAGCCACCTGGTGTTCTACGGCACCTTCGCGCAAGACCTGGGCGCGCTGTCGCCGGTGTTTTACATGTTTAACGATCGCGAACGGATCTACGATATCGTCCAGGCCGTCTGCGGCGCGCGCATGCATCCGAGCTGGTTTCGCATCGGCGGCGTGGCGCAGGATCTGCCCAGGGGCTGGGATAAGCTGATGCGCGAATTCCTCGACTATATGCCGCGCCGGCTCGCGG
>CBFGOU010000893.1:0-2079 GCA_965650445.1 uncultured Oxalobacteraceae bacterium
TGACCTTGGCGTAGACCGGCGGCGCCGGCAGGTCGGTCGGCAGCAGCGAGCCGCCGGCGTTGATGGCCGCCTGCACTTCCTGTTCGGCCACGTCGAGCGTCATGCCGAGGCCGAACTGCAGGGTGACGATGGAGACCCCGGCGGCGCTGGTGGAGCTCATGCGCTGCAGGCTGGACATCTGGCCGAAGCGCCTCTCCAGCGGCGCCGTGACGGTGCGCGCCATCACCTCGGGACTGGCGCCGGGGTACAGGGTTTGCACCTGGATGGTCGGGAAGTCGACCTGCGGCAGCGCCGACAGCGGCAGGAACCTGAAGCCGACCAGGCCGGCCAGCACGATGGCCAGCATCAGCAGCGAGGTCGCTACCGGGCGCTGGATGAAGGGGGCGGATGGGCTCATGGAGTATGGGTCCCCGCGTGCGCCAGCGCGATCACTGGGCGGCTCCTTCGCGCCGGTGGCGCCGCTCGCGCCCGCCGGCCGGTTTATCGCTCGGCAGCGTCACTTTGGCGCCGTCCTTGAGCCGGTCGGCGCCTTCGGTGATCACCTGCTCGCCCGCTTTCAGGCCGCTGGTGATCTCGATCTTGTCCACGGTCGCCTGTCCGCGCGTGACGGTGCGCAGCGCAACCGTCTTCTCGGCCGGATTGAGCACATACACAAAGTCGCCGTTGGCCCCGTGGCGCAGGGCCGTCACCGGCACCACAATGGCGCCTTTGATGGTGCGCAGCTCCAGGCGCAGGTTGACGAACTGGCTGGGGAAAAGCGACTGGTCGGCGTTGGCGAAGCGCGCCTTGGCCTTGACGGTGCCGGTCTGTACGTCGACCTGGTTGTCGAGCGCCGTGAAGCGGCCGCTGGCCAGCGACGTGGTGCGGGTGCGGTCGAAGGCGGTGGCCGGCAGGGACGCGCCGGCATGCAGGCCTTTCTGGATATCGGGCACACGGTCCTGCGGCACGGCGAATTCCACGTCGATCGGCGACAGCTGGGTGATCACGGCGATGCCGTTGGTGTCGCTGCTGCCGACCAGATTGCCCATGTCGACGGTGCGCAGGCCGACCCGCCCGCTGATCGGCGCCTTGACCTTGGTATAGCCGAGATTGAGCTTGGCCACGCCTTCGGCGGCGCGGTCGGTCATGACCTGCCCTTCGAACTGCTTGACCAGCGCGGCCTGGGTGTCGACATCCTGGCGCGCGATCGAGTCTTGCGCGAGCAGCGTGCGGAAGCGCTCCAGGGTGACGCGGGCGCTGTCCAACTGCGCCTGGTCGCGCTGGCGCGTGCCGGAGGACTGCATCAGGGCCATCTCGAACGGGCGTGGATCGACCGTGGCCAGCACCTGCCCGGCCTTGACCAGCTGCCCTTCGCTGAAATCGATCTTTTGCAGCAGGCCCGATACCTGCGGGCGCACCGTGGCGGTGGCCGCCGCGGTAACGGTGCCGAGCGCGTCGAGGACCACGGGAATGTCGGCCGTCTCGGCCGTGGCCACGCCGACGGTGGTGACGCCACCGCCGCGCCGTCCGCCCGCCCCCGGCGGCCCGGAGGCCGCGGCACCCGGCTGGCCGGCGATGGCCTTGGGCTGATGCGTCAGGTACCAGGCCAGGGCGCCGATGGCGGCCATGACCAGCACCGCGATGACGCTTCCGATGACTTTGGCGCGCCGGTTGCGGCGCGGTTGGGCGGGGGTGGATTCCATGCTGTTCCTTGCCTCAATAACAACGATTGCGGAAACTTTAGCATGGCATGCCTCTTACATATGTTTCACACAATAGCCGTCAAGCGCAAAAACGGCGCCACGATGAGTTCGTGGCGCCGCAGCAATAACATGGCTTCATAGTGCGGGACCCGCGCTCGGGTACCGTACACACTGTTACAAATCCGCTACAAAATCAGGGCGGCGTGCACAGGCAATGGGTCACCGCCGCGAAGGGCTGGCGCCCGGCAGTCAGGTCGGCCAGCCAGGCCATGTCCTTGGTGACATCGGCCACGGCGCCGTCCGGCAAGCCCGATGGCAGCAGCCCCAGCTTGACCTGCAGATTGATCAGCGGACCGGCGCTGGTGCCAAAGGTGGCCAGCAGGCGCTCGACCGGGGC
>CBFGOU010000894.1:0-2071 GCA_965650445.1 uncultured Oxalobacteraceae bacterium
GGCGAAGCGCGATCGTCTGATCGTGCCGCTGTGGCGCCGCCTCGACATAGTCTGCGCGTCGTTCCGATGCAATCCCAACGAGCCTTGCTGTGGAATGTCGATTGCGCGCTTGAAGACTTCTCAGCGCAATAACGACGACCCCCACCCCCAACCCCTCCCCACAAGGGCAGGGGAATCGCATATGGATTTGAGGAGGCTATTGCAGGTTCACACAAGATGGATTCTGAGGTCGACTCCCCGAGCACAGGTGGAGTCGGATGGAGAAATTCAAGAAGGCTTTTCGACGGTTGCCGGACCCCAGGGCGGACAACGCACGGCACGAGTTGCTGGAGGTTTTGTTCATTGCTCTTGCGGCGACACTGTGTGGCGCCGAGGGCCCCTCGGACATGGCCACGTTTGGGCAATCCAAGGAAGGGCTGCTGCGGCTGGTCCTGCAGTTGCAGCACGGGGTGCCCAGCCACGATACTTTCAGCCGGGTCTTCCGCCTGCTGGACCCGCAGGCGTTCGAGGCCGCATTCCGCCGGTTCATGGCAGGCTTCGCCAAGGCCAACGGACTGGAACTGCGCGGTGTGGTGGCGGTGGATGGCAAAGCCTTGCGCGGTGCCTTCGAGCGTGGCCGGCAAAGCACCCCGCTGCACATGGTCAACGTCTGGGCAGCGGAGGCGCGAATGTGCTTGGCTCAGCGCAAAGCTCCCGGCCGCAACGAGGCAGCGGGGGCGTTGGAAGTCCTGGGCCTGCTGGACCTCGAAGGCTGTATCGTTACCGCGGATGCACTGCACTGCCATCGCGACTTTGCCTCCACGGTGCTCGAGCGGGGTGCGGATTACGTGCTGGCGCTCAAGGAGAACCAGAGCAAGTTGTTCGCTGCGGCCGCTCGGCGCTATGCGCGCAGCGGAGCCCGCAGCGTTGCCGAACGGCGCGAACCCGCCACTCACGATCGCTGCGAGTGGCGGCGCGCGACCGTCCTGCGCGATACCACTTTCGCCGCGGTCCAGAAGTTCCCCGGCGTCGTTGCGCTGGCCCGCATCACCTCGCGCCGCCGCGTGCTCGGTGCCTGTGCGGAGCCTCCCCAGGTGCGCTACTTCCTGCTCTCCAAATATATTCCCGCCAAGCAACTGCTGCGCATCGTGCGCTCCCATTGGGGGATCGAGAACCAGCTGCATTGGGTACTCGATGTCGTCTTCAACGAGGATCGCAACCGAACTCGCAAAGACAACGCGCCCGAGAACCTTGCTATCCTCCGAAAGCTCGCCCTCAATCTGGTCCGCAGTCACCCCGCGGCCACGTCCCTGCGCCAGAAAATCAAACGCGCGGGGTGGGACGACGCCTTCCTCTTGGGCATGCTCGGTCATATGCGATAGCCCTGCCCACAAGGGGGAGGGGAGCACACCGAGTTTGCCGCTTGAAATCATTCACCTCAACACGCTGCCAGCGGTCACCAGTCGCAACGCTGGCGGCCTCCGGTCGCGGCTTCGCGCGTACGATTCGCGTCAGCAGCAGCTGGGCGGTTTTGTCGCGCTTGCGCGCGAATCCGCACAGTTAACAACGACATAGGGTTTTGCCGCCTTTTCGGCGTCGCGGAGAAATCCGCGCGTATCCACAAGGACTTAAGCTGTCATCCAACTGTCATGGAGCGATCATAGAACGATGACATGGGACGCGTAGGGATGTGGGCAGCCGCGGGATTGACCGCCACTGGACGTGCCAGACCGGCCACCCTCGAGCGTGTAGCTAAGTCAGACCCCATCGACCGTAACCAGGAACGCCATGATCCGAGCCGTTGGTGCATGCCCGGCGTCGGCTCCCGTTTTCGTCTCGACCAACAGGAGAGAACATTGAAACTTTTCCGCACACTGACCGCAGCCGGCGCGATCGCCGCCGCGACGATCGCGCCCGCCCTCGCCGTGGATATATCCGGCGCCGGCGCGACGTTCCCCTATCCGATCTACGCGAAGTGGGCCGACGCCTACAAGAAAGAGACCGGCGCCGGGCTGAACTACCAGTCGATCGGCTCGGGCGGCGGCATCAAGCAGATCCAGGCCAAGACCGTCACCTTCGGCGCGTCCGACAT
>CBFGOU010000895.1:0-2070 GCA_965650445.1 uncultured Oxalobacteraceae bacterium
CGTACACCGACAGCACCACCGAGGGGTCGTTGGACAGCGCGGCACCGTCCAGGATCTTTTGCACCAGTTCGCCCGCGCGCAGGATCGCGGCGGTGTCGCCGATCACGGCGGCGCGCCGTTCCTCGGGCGTGCCCAGCGGCGCGCCCGGGCGGTACACCGGCATGATGACTTCGAAGCCGCCTTGCGGGCGCTTGTCCTGTGCCAGGCTGAGCAGTCCACTGGCGGCGGCGCGGCCGCTCACGACGGCGCGGTCGAGGGTGTCCATGACGACGTGGTTGTTGCCCACATTCAGGCCGAAGGCCCGTTCGTTGCCGGACATCGGTTCCAGATAATCGACCACGCTGTAGCGCGCGCGCACGGGAGCGGGCACGATGCGCCCGCCGGCGATCATTTCGCCGATCATCGCGTCCGGGCGCACGCGCTGCAGTTCCGCTTCCAGCGCGGCGCGCTCGGAATGGTCGATCTGGCGGTGGTAATTGAAGGCCTTGATGAAGGGGTAGCGCGCGAGCATGGGCGCGGTAAAGGCCCGGAATTGCTCGCGCGTGAGCGGATGGACGGTCGTAAACAGCTGGTTGGCGGTGGTTAAGACTTCCACGGCGCCGTCCAGCCCCTGGCTGATGGCCGCCACCCGCACATTGGCGCGCTGCTGGAAACCCAGGCTCAGCTTGTCGTACTCGAGCCGGCTGACCGACAGGAAGAGCAGCAGCGTGGTGACGCAGCCAGCCCCCAGGGTCAGCGCAGCGGCAACTGCTAACGAGAACGGCATGCGCCAACGCAACATTGACGATTTCCTAAGGCAAAGAAAGGCGCACTGCGCCGGTTGGGGGTGCCTCGACAGTGTGTCACAGAATCCGGAACGTTCGCAAATGAATTGTGGTACGGCAACAAATAATTGGGCAATTATGATTATTTTGTTACTTTTAGTCGTCGTGCCAGCCACAGCACCAGCGCATTGCGCAAGGCACGGTTGAGCAAGCCGGCGCCCAGGCCGTGGCGCCGCGCTACCAGGCGCTGCATGCGCAGCGCGCGCATTGGCGCAGCGCCCGCAGGCAGGGGCACCGGCGCCTTGACCGCGAACAATACCCGGTTATTGCCGGCGATCTTGTCGAACCAGCACACGCGGTCGTCGAACATCAGGCGCAGCCGTGCCAGCATGGCCGGGTAGGCGGGATCGTAACTGAAGGTATTGGCCACCAGCACGCCGCCGTCGGCCAGCACGCGCCGGCAGTCGCCGTAAAAGCGCGCGCTGCCCAGGGCTGGCGGCAGGCCGGCCTCGTCGAAGCCGTCCACCACCACCACATCGGCGCTGGCGCCGCCCGTGCCGGCCAGCCAGGCGGCGGCGTCGGCGTGCACGATGCGCAGGCGCGCGTCGTCGGGCGGGATGTGGAACTGGCTGCGCAGGGCGATGACGTCGGCGCGCAGCTCGATCACGGTGATGCGGGTGGCGGGGAAGTGGCGATGGCAAAACTTGAGCAGCGAGCCGCCGCCCAGGCCCACCATGACGATATGGCGCGGGCGCGGCACGAACAGCGCGAAACACATGATGGCGCGGGTATAGGCGAGCACCAGCGCGTCCGGATCGGCCAGCAGCATCTCGCTCTGGACATTGCCGGCCATAAATTCCAGCGTGCGCCGGCCGTCTGCCGTGCGCACCAGCGGCGGCGGGCAGGGGAAGGGCAGGCGTGGGTCGGGCTGAGGCATGGCGGTCGATAAGCGTACTGAGCGGCCTCAGTATATATCGCCGCCATGCTTGCGCCGTCACGGATACCTTGTTGGTGCTTGCCGGTTTCTGATAAGCTGCATTCCGGTAGATGCCCGGTCCTGGCCGGGCGGGCCGCGTGCGCGGCGTCCTTCGGAGACCCTATGTTCTTAGATCACCCCACCATCACGGCGACCAATAGCCAGACCGAGGCCGACCGCATCGAGCGCCTGACGCGCGTGTACGGCTACGTCATGGCCCTGGCCGACGAGGCCGACAACCCGGGTTTCGTCGAAAAAGTCTCCCAGCTGCACGACCACAAGGGCCACCTGATCGTGTTCTGGAACGATGCGCCCACCGAGGTGGAAAAG
>CBFGOU010000896.1:0-2069 GCA_965650445.1 uncultured Oxalobacteraceae bacterium
CAGAGCACCGGCGAAGTCGGTCATGTCGGCGGCGGTGCCGAACGGAGTAGTACCGGCAGTGCCGTAGGCGCGGCTGGCGTTCTTGTAGGCTTCCAGCCACAGATCCTGCTCGATCTCGTTCACCAGAGTACGCATCGCCTGATAGAAGCGATCAGCCTGGATGGTGGAGAAGGTACCGGCGTTGTCCAGGCCTTTGGTTTCTTCACCGTTCCAGCGCACAGGAACGTGCTTGCTCTTGGTGATCGATACCGCCACGTTGTCGACGGAGGTATCGCCAGTATCCGGGGCAGTAACGCCAGGGACGTTGTTTGCGGACGCGGCGGCACCGGTGACAGGCACGAGGACCTGCTCATTGAGCGCAGCACGTTCGACTTTGGAACTGCGAGACACGGCCGGGATGAAGCCGGTCAGTTCGCGGGAAACGACATCCAGCGCCTCGTACAGGTCTGGGATGAGGTTAGTAAGGGTGTTGGCCATTGCGGGCTCCTTGAAATGAAAAAACCCGCAAATGCGGGCCAGAGATCACTTGGTGTGGGGTTTAGTCCGTGATAGTGGCTTCCCTGGCTGCCGTAGCTTGTTCGGCAGGAGCGAGGGCAGTGAACTGCGCACGGGTAAGAGTTTTCTTGCCGCCGTTACCGCCTCCGCCATTTGGAGCACCGCCGCCGTTACCGCCGGAGCTCTTCAGGATTTGGTCGCGATACGGGTACTGCTCAACAAGGGCTTCCATTGCTTCATCGAAGTCGGCAACTTCGCCCGGACGGACACGGCTGTAGATCTTGTTGCCGTGGGTGTCGTAGGCGACGGTTTTGCCGTCCTCGATCTTGAACGCCTGACCGAAGCGCGCTTGCACAAGGTCTGCTGGGATTGCCAGCTTTTCCGCGATCAGCTTCGAGCGGGCAAAGGAGCCGCCGATCTTCTCGTCGTAGAGCTGCTTCTCGAAGGTCGTTGCCTTGGTGTTGGCTTCGTCCAGCTGACCCTGGAAGGCCTTGCTGATTTCGCCTTTCACCTTCTCGATCTCACCGGCATCCACCAGTTTTTTCTGATCGAGGTTCGCAACAAGCTCAAGGGCCTTTTTGGCGGCAGCACCGTCCTCGATGCCGTCGAATGCCTTCAGCGCCTTTTCGGCCGCCTCTTTGCCTTCTCGGTGGGTCTTGGCTTCGGTGTTCAGTCGAGTAATCGTGGCGACAGTGCCAGGCGCATCGAATGCCACCTCTTTGCCGTCGTCATGCACATAGACCGGCTTGCCGTCCTGCAATACAGCGTGGCCTTGCTCGTCGAGTTTCAGTTTCATTGGGGTCTCCAGGCATCCGCCCGTTGTTGAGCCATCCGGCCCGGTGCGGCGCTATCCATCCGGAATCGCGCCCAATAAAAAGCCCCGGCGAATGCCAGGGCTGTTTGAATTCATTTCGTGACGCTACAGCGTGACGCGTTCACCTCTCATGAAGCACTGGGCGCACAGGAGCACCTTCGTCCCGCCAGTTGGCTTGCCGTTCTTCATCAGGACGCCGATCTTGGTCTCGATCACTTCCCTGCCGCCGCAGCGATGGCATTGAACCATCGTCGCAGGCTTCGGCATCGCACGCACACGACGACGCACCTGCTCGTCCGGGGTGTCCGGTGGAGCGGTGCCGTCGATTACGTGGAAGCGGGGTTTGTCGGTCATGCCGCGATCTTAGCAAATGCCGCAGCATCACGGGCGCGCATCTGGTCGAGCGTCAACCACTCACCCGTAGGCGAATAGAAGTCCTCAAGGTCCAGCTTGCCATCCTTGTACAGTTGGTAGCGCACCGGGCCGAGCACCTCGATCTTGCGGGCGTCCGACTGGCGATTGAGCCATTCGCTGTAGGTGGTGTTAGCCGGGACTTGGCCGTCCATGCTGGCGCGCTGGGCAGGCGTCATCTCTTCGATGTTCATGCCCAGCTCTTTCCAGCTCTTGGTCACCGCCGCCGACGTTGACCTGCAGCACCAGTGGATCTTGCCCGGACCTTGCAGCCAAGGCACCTTGTGACCGATTGGCTTGTGCGTGTTGACGGTGTACTGAAGCTGGTCGCGTATACGGCACATCGGCG
>CBFGOU010000897.1:0-2068 GCA_965650445.1 uncultured Oxalobacteraceae bacterium
GCAACCTTGCCAAGGTTGAGGTCGAGAGTTCGAGACTCTTCTCCCGCTCCAGAATTTACAGGGAAGGTGATAGCCTTCCCGGCAAGAGCGGCACTGCCGCTTTTTTGTTTCTCAGGTCCTCTGGCGAGGTAGCAAAGAGGTTATGCAGCGGCCTGCAAAGCCGTTTAGACGGGTTCGATTCCCGTCCTCGCCTCCATCAATTCAAGCACTTGGCTCATTTCGAGCTGGTTCAAATAGGGTGTGCACCTCGCGAAAAGTGAGCTGCACCTCACCTGCAACGGCCTACAGTGCGCTGACATCTGGTCTGCCCATTACTACGATGGGCTTATGGCCTCGATCAAAAAAAACCGCATCAGGCACCTTCCAGCTGAGGGTGATGAACAAGCTTCTGCCGAAGACCTTGTGGGCGACGTTTGACACCTTCGAACAGGCTGATGCCTATGATCGACAGCTTGAGGCACTGCTCGCCCAGGGTATCGTGCCCGCAGCGCTGCTTGACCGTCCGGCCGCGAAGGCGCGGCAGAGCGCACGATGAGCGACATACGTGCTTCGCAACATCGCAAACCCGCGCCGAAAAAAGCCGCACCGTTCTGGAACAGCAGAAGCGATGGGCGGATCTTGACATCGAGCGCAAGTTCCCTTGGGATCGGCTGTTCCTGGCTGTGGAAAAGAGCGTCAGCGACGACGTCGAGCTCCACGAGTTAATTCCGGATAAGACTTCGCGCCAACTGTTCCTGCGCGGGGAGGTACGCGATCGTGCCGCGCTGATCTCGTTGATCGATGCGCTGGCCGCCCAGCCGATGCTCGTGAACGGCCATCTGACGCGTATGGATCGAAAGAAGCGTGACCGGCTCGAAACAGTTGAGTTTGAGATCAAGGCGCGGCTGTCGCCCTGAGCACGCATCCGATTGCTCATTCGCCCCCCCCCCCATAAATTTAACCTCGGCAGGGCCTTGCCTGCGACCAGACGCGCGTTTGGCCGACGCCGTATGGGGGGGGCTTGAGAATTTGATATTCGAGGGCACCGCGCTGCAACGGTTTCACCGACGTTTTGCTGGGCCATGGTCAGTCCCGCCGACCCGGAACCTGGAATGACAGCATGAGATGGGTTTCAATGTCAACTTTTATTTCTTCGTTAAAAGATTGGTATTTTGCATTATTTAATGTAATTGCATGATATTCTTCGGGCAATTTTTGTAGTTACAGTTGCTGTTCCCGGCTGCCGTCCAGTTGGTTCATTTTCCGTCGTAAACAATCCAAATGAAAATCTCCTCCCGCTTCGTTGCGAAAGTGCTCGCCGTACTGTCGATTCTCGCGGTCTGTCCGCTCGGCTGGAGCCAAGGGATGCCTTCACCGCAGGCGTACGCCTCCGTGAGCGTCAGTCCTTCGTCAACGTTGCAGGTCGGGCAGTCGTATTCGATTTCATGGACCTCCACCCCGACTAAAACGACCAAGGTGCAGTACAACTGCTCGGCGACGGGGTCAACCTACGCGACGGGCGGCTACCTGGCAACCAGTGGCAGCTTGAACGGCGTAGTGCCGGCGGCATGGGCCGGGAAATCCTCGACATGCGACTTCCGCGCGTTCGACACCAATGGCATGCCGCAGTCGTCCCCGTCGGTGATCACATTGACAACGGCAGCGTCGGTGCAGGCGCAGACCATTAGTTTCAGCGCGTTGGGCGGCAAGAGCCTGGGCGATCCCGCGTTCGCCGTATCGGCCAGTGCCACCTCGGGGTTGGCCGTTGCCTTCAGTTCGACGACGTCAGCGGTTTGTACGGTATCGGGCTCGACCGTGTCGCTGGTTGGTACCGGCACCTGTACGGTCGCGGCGAATCAGGCCGGCAATGGCAGTTACAGCGCGGCACCGCAGGTGACCCAATCGTTCGCGGTGGGATTGAGGCCGCAGACCATCGGTTTTGGCGCTCTGGGAAACAAAACCATCGGCGATCCCTCGTTTACGGTATCGGCCAGCGCCACGTCGGGATTGGCCGTTGCTTTCAGTTCGACCACGCCATCGGTGTGCTCGATATCGGGTACAAGCGTGACGTTGGTGGGGACCGGTACCT
>CBFGOU010000898.1:0-2052 GCA_965650445.1 uncultured Oxalobacteraceae bacterium
GATGCGCCCATCGCTGCCCAGGCGCAGCGCGGCCACCGCTTCGCTGGGCAAGCCGTCGGCCAGGCCGAGCCGGCGAAACACCGGACTGCCGGCCGCACCGCGCGATTCCAGCACGCTGACGCCGCCGCCGTGCGTGCCGACCCACAGGCGGCCCTGGCCATCGAGGGCCAGCGCGGTGATCACCGGGTCGGCCAGGCCGCCCGGGGTGGATGGACTGGCGGCGAACTGTTCGATGCGGCCGGTGGCCAGGTCTAGCCGGTTCAAGCCATTGCGCGTGCCAATCCACAGCACGTTGCCGGGCGCGGCCACGATCAGCTGCACGCGGTTGTCGCTCAAGCCGCCCGGCCCCTGGAGATAGCTGCGCAGCGCGCCGCTGACCGGATCGTAGCGCAGCAAGCCTTCGAAAGTGCCGAGCCACAGTTCGCCGTCGCGCGCCAGCACGGTGCCCACGCGCGGATAGGGATTGGCCAGCGGCAGGGGAACCCGGCGCACGCGCAGGCCATGCAGGCTGGTGCGGTACAGGCCGAGCTGGGTGCCGATCCAGGCTTCCTGCGGCTCGGCTTCGGCCAGGGCCAGCACCATGCGGTTGGGCAGGGCGGTATCGAGGTTGGCCGGGTCGGGCCGCAGCGCGATGGTGCGCGAGCCGTCCGGGTTGACCAGGTCGATGCCCTGGTCGGCCAGGCCGAGCCAGACCCGCCCGGCCGCATCGGTCATGGCCGCCGACACCGCCGCTTCCAGCATGCCTTCCGAGCCGAACACGGTGTCGACCGCGCGGTTGGAGGGATTGTGGAAGTCGACGCTGCGTTCGTTGGCCACCCACAGCAGGCCGCTGGCGTCGCGCAGCAGGGCGGCGGTGCGGTCGTTGTCCAGGCTGTTCGGTACCGCGGCCTGATGCTGGATGCGCCGGCCCATGCCGCTGGCCGCGTCCAGTTCGATGATGCCGCCGCCGTAGGTGCTGGCCCACCAGCGTCCGGGCACCGCTTCGGTGATCGCCAGTATCATGTTGGCATCGACATCGCGCACGTTGCCGATGTCGGCGATGCGCGCGCCGGCGCGGTCGGCGTCGACCAGCCCGATCCCGCTTTTCATGGTGCCGAAGGCGATCTGGCCGCGGCTGTTTTCGGCCAGGGCCAGCACCGCGTCCTTCCAGGCGGGCGCGCCGCTGCGCGGACGCACCGGGACCGGGACGATGGCGCCGCTGGCGGCGTCGCGCCGCGCCAGGCCGTTGACCGAGCCGATCCACAGGTCGCCCTTGCGGTCGATGCGTAGCGCGCGCACCGGCGCGTCGGCGCCGTTGATCTTGACATGGGTGAGTGCGCCGCTGCGCGGATCGAGCCGGTCCAGGCCGCCCGCGCCGCCGACCCACAGCACGCCCTGGGCGTCGCTGGCGATGGCCGACACGGCGGGGCTGGCCAAGCCTTTGGGGCCGGCGCCGTAGCGCACGAAGCGCTCGCTGTGTTTGTCGAACATGGCCAGGCCGGCGGTGGCGGTGCCGAGCCACAGGCGTCCCTGCGGGTCGACATGCAAGGTTTGCACGAAGTCGGCCGGCAGCGAGGCCGGATCGGCGCCGTCGTGCAGGTAGCTGCGCATGCGGTAGCCGTCCCAGCGCGCCAGCCCGCGCTGGGTGCCGACCCAGATGAAGCCGTCGCCGTCCTGGGCCAGCGCCATGCCAACCGGGTGCGGCAAGCCGTCTTTCAGGCCGAGGTGATTGAACAGCGGGGTGGCCAGGCGGTCCCAGGTCTCGGTCGCCTGGCTTGATGCGGCGGCCACGGCCAGCACCGCGCCGGCCAGCAGGCGGCGAAGTGGACGGGCAAACGCGGGAATGGGCATGGTGCGGTGGCTGTGGGGAGCGGCCTGGAGGCCGGCGCCCGGCGCTGTACATATTACTTTCAGGATACTCACTTGTGGGGGCGGTGTCCATGAAAACGGACCCGGCTGTCGCGGCATGGAAACGGCGGCCGGCATGCCAAAAAGCCACACCGCACCGATCAGCCGGGTGATCGATTGATTGCTTGTCATGCTATTTCGTCATTGTTGCAGGGCTGCTGTGGC
>CBFGOU010000899.1:0-2047 GCA_965650445.1 uncultured Oxalobacteraceae bacterium
GGCTCTCGGGCGTGAGCTTTTCCAGCAGCACGGCGGCCGCACCCACCCGCAGGGGGAACAGCAGCAGCCCGCCCAGCCCGAACGTGAAGGCCAGCGGCGGCGTGCCGATGAAAATATCGTCGGGGTGGCTGTGCAGCACGTGGCGCGGGAAGCAGTCGCAGATGGCCAGGATATCGCGGTGAAAATGCATGGTCCCCTTGGGCACGCCGGTGGTGCCGGAGGTGAAGCTGATCAGGCAGACATCGTCGGCCGAACTGGGCACGGCGGTGAACGGCGCTTCGTGGCGCGCCATCAGGCGCTCCAGCGTGCCGGGCTCGCCGCCGGCGTTGAACCAGATCACGCCGTGCGGCGGCGTTTCGAGCGCATCGACTTCGCCGCGCAGGTTGAGGGAACACAGGATCGCCGCCACCTGCGCCTTGTCGGCGATGACGGCCAGTTCGCGCGCGCGCAGCAGCGGCATGGTCGGCACGGCGATGCAGCCGGCCTTGAACACGGCCAGGATGCAGGCGGCCATCATGGGATTGTTGGCGCCGCGCAGCAGCACGCGCTGGCCGGTGACCAGCCCCAGATCGCTGCGCAGCACGTGGGCGATGCGGTCGACCTGGCGGCGCAGCTCGGCATAGGTCCAGCGCAGCCCCTGGCCGTAGATGGCCACCCGTTCCCCGTGCCCTGCATCCACGGCGGCGTCCAGCAGGGCGGCGGCGCAATTGAGCTGGGCCGGATAATGCAGTTCGGGCAGGTCGAAGCGCAGCTCGGGCCACAAGGCCGGCGGCGGCAGATGTTCGCGGGCGAAGCCATCCTCGTAGGCCGAGGGGCCAAGTGCTGCGGCGGTCAGGCGGGTCATGGGCGCACCAGTGGAGTCCGGTCGATGGCGGACAACTACTTTAGACCTAAACTATTCCGGCATCAAGTGCTTTTCGCGCCCGCCTTAGTCCGGGGCGTACTGGCGCCGCGCCACCTCGGCCTGGCGCGCGACCGCCTGGGTCACCTGGCCGAGCACGCCACTGAGCGCGGACGCTTCCAGCTTGCTGGCCGGCACTCCGCGCAGCTGGGCGGCGGCGCCGTGCAGGCCGAGCGTCTGGCAGCCGGTGTGCAGGCGTTCGATGCGCAGGCGGGCGGCCTCGTCCCCCAGCGCCAGCAGCGCCGGCAGTTCCGCGTCGAAGGCGCTCACCTGGGCCTGGAAACCGCTCAGGTAGGCCAGCAGGCGTTCGCCGTTGATGCCGAGCCGCTGGGTCGTCGCCAGCGGCGTTTCGGCGTCGGCGGCAAGGCCCTTGCCGCCGAACCGGCTCAGGTACAGGCGCACCTGGGCGGCGTCGAAGGGCTTGATGATATAGCCGGCCGCGCCCAGGCCCAAGGCCTGCTCGACGGTGTCGGTCTCGTTGGCGGACGACACCATGACGAAATCGATGGCATTGAAGAGCGGATCGGCCTTGACCCGGCGCAGCAGTTCCATGCCCGACAGGCGCGGCATGCGCAGGTCGCAAAAGCACAGATCGGGGCGCAGGCCGCCGGCCAGCTGGTCCCACGCGTCGGCGCCGTCTTCGGCCTCGGCCACCTCCACCCCGCCGGCGCTGTCGATCAAGTGCATCAGCACCATGCGCGAAACCACGTCGTCATCAACTACCAGAACTTTCATTTACCTCTCCAAGGGGCGTGGTTTATGCATAGCAACAACGGCAATATTACAGCATATGCATATTCGTGGGCTCCAGCGGCGCCGGCCAGAATGGCGCGAGCAGGCGCTCGAGCTCGGGCAGCGCGCCCACGATGCGGCCCCACTCCTGGGCGTCGGCAAAGCATTCGAGTTCGCCGCACAGGCGGTGCAGCTGGTCGGCTTCGAGATAGGCGGCGCTGCCCTTGATCCCGTGCAGCAGGCGCCCGGCGGCGTCGTGGTGGTGGCCGGCGCAGTGTTTTGCGCGGGCGCGGTGGGCTGCGGTGCATACGGATCGACCGGGTCATCCGCGAAGGCGACCGTGGGTGTGACCGCAGCACAAAGTACGAAGCTAAGAGTGCGTCCGAATTTCATTGAAGTCCTATCTTTCTCAGT
>CBFGOU010000900.1:0-2046 GCA_965650445.1 uncultured Oxalobacteraceae bacterium
GGCTGCGCCATGGTGCTGGTGCTCGGCCCCTCCGGCGCGGGCAAGAGCTCGCTGATCCGGGCCGGCCTGCTGCCGCGCCTGACGGGCGCGCTGGCCAAGGCGCGCGTGAGCTGCGTGCTGCACATGAACTGCGGCGACATCGGCGACATCAGCCTGTTCCAGGCGCTGGGCAGCGCCCTGCTCGACGCCGAGACCCCGGCCGGCGCCCCGCTGTTCCCTGGCGCCAGCGCCGACACCCTGGCCACGGCCCTGGCGCGCGACGCCCGCTCGATCGGCGACATGCTGGCCCAGCAGGCGCAAGCGACCCGGCTGGCCCTGTGCATCGACCAGCTCGAAGCGGTATTCCGCCTGGCCCACATCGCCGAAAGCGAGCGCCAGCATTTCTTCGCCACCCTGGAGGCGCTGGCGCGTTCTGGCAGCGTGCTGGTCGTGATGGGCTGCCGCAACGACTTTTATCCGCACATCGCGGCCTATCCGGCCCTGCTCGAACTCAAGCAGCGCAATGGCCATTTCGACGTCAATCCGCCCAGCCGCAGCGAACTGGCCCAGATCGTGCGGCAGCCGGCGCGCGCGGCCCACATCGAATTCGAACTCGATCCGGTGTCCGGCACCCCGCTCGACGAGGTGCTGTGCGACGCCGTCGGCGGCCACGACACCCTGCCGCTGCTGCAGTACACGCTGCAGGAACTGTATCTGCAGCGCGGCAGCAGCGACACGCTCAGTTTTTCCGTGTTCCAGGCGCTGGGCGGCATCGAAGGGGCCATCGGCGCGCGCGCCGAGCAGGTGGTGGCGGCGCTCACGCAGGAGCAGATCGCCGCCCTGTCCGGGGTGCTGGCCCTGCTGGTCCAGGTGGCCGAAGACGAAGCGGCCGTGACGTCGCGGCGGGCGCCGTGGTCGGCCCTGCACAGCCCGGCCGCCGTGGAACTGGTCAAGGTGCTGGTTGACGCGCGCCTGTTTGTCAGCGACCTGCACGGCGGCGTGCCGGCCTTCGGCATCGCCCACGAAGCGATCCTGCGGCGCTGGCCGCGGGTGGTCGAATGGACCGAACAGCACCGCCAGACCCTGCAGCTGCGCACCCGCACCAGCGCCCAGGCGGCGCGCTGGCAAGCCGGCGCGCGCGCGCGCGACCTGCTGCTGCCGGCCGGCGTCCAGGTCAACCAGGCCGCGGCCCTGCTGGACAAACCCGAATTTCCGCTCGGCGCCGAGGAACGCGCCTTCATCGGCGCCTCGGTGCAGCGCGCCCGCCGCGGCGAGCGCCTGCGCCTGCTGGTGCTGACCGTATTGATCGGCCTGGCCACCCTGGCCGGTGCGCTCGGCTTGAGCGCGCGCCATGCCCAGCAGCTGGCCGAACAGCGCCGCAACGAAGCCGAAGGCTTGAGCGGCTTCATGCTGGGTGAATTCGTCGACAAGCTGCGTCCGCTCGGCCGCCTCGACCTGCTCGACAAGGTCAGCGCGCGCGCGCTCAGCTACCTGGCCAGCCCCGACGACGGCAATACCAGCGCCGCCGCGCTGACCCAGCGCGCGCAGGCGCTGCAAGTGATCGCCGAAGTGGCGATGGCGCGCGCCGATCCGGGCGCGGCCGGCACCGCGCTCACGGCCGCGCGCGCCATCCTCGACCGCCAGCTGGCCGCCGCGCCGCGCGACAGGCAAGTGCTCAAAAGCCTGGGGGCCAACGCCTTCTGGCATGGGCAGCTGCAATTCGACCAGAAAGCCTGGCCGGCCGCGCACGCCCGCATGAGCGAATATCTGCATTTCTCCGAACGCCTGGGCGTGCTCGATCCGAACGATGTCGGCGCCTGGATCGAGCAATCCTATGCGCACAACAGCCTGGGCAGCGTGGCGCTGGAACAGGGCGATGCCGAGGCCGCCGCACGCGCCTTTGCCGCCTCGGTCGCGCTCAAGACCCGCGCGCTGGCACGCACCCCGGACGACAAGAGCTTGGCGGCCGACCTGGCCGACAGCCTGTCCTGGGCCGCCAGCGCGCAGGAGCGGCGCGGCGACCTGGCCGAAGCGGCCCGGCTGTACCAGCGCGAGCTGGCCATCGTG
>CBFGOU010000901.1:0-2044 GCA_965650445.1 uncultured Oxalobacteraceae bacterium
GGTCGCCGCACCATCGTCGCCCACATCGAGACGGCCGGGCAAAGTGCCGGCGACAGGATTGGACAGATGTGGAGGCGTGATCGCTACGGCAAGTGGCGTTGCATCGCTCGCCGCACCGGTCAGCGTGATCTTAACGGGTGCCGATGTGCCAAGCAGGCTACCGGAAACAGCGTAAGCCTTCGCTTCCAGTTTAGCCGTTCCGGGTAATACTGGAATCCATTCGTAACGCCACACGCCAGCCGTGACATTTCCGCTGCCGACCACTGATCCATTGACGAAGAATTTGACCGTGGCGACCAGCGCCGGGTCGCCGATCGGCATGGCGACCAGTTCCAGTTTCGTCTTCGCGGGGAAGGAGGCGCCGTTGAGAGGCTTGGTCAACGTCATCGCCGCGGTCGTGCTCGGCAACACCGTCACCATGTTCACGACCGAATACACGATACTGTTACCCTGGCGCACGCGCGCCGTCACGGGATACGCACTTTCCCTGGCAACAAGGTCGTTGACGCTTGCTACGTAGGTGTCTGCTTCCGTATCGCGCGTCGCGGTGACGAACTGGCCGTCGATGCCTAACGCGACCTCATCAACGGATCCGCTGACGTTCGCCAGTTTGGCGCGCATGAACAATGGACCGGGCGCGACCACCTTGTCGTTGTCGAGCGGGGTCGTCAAACCGATGCGCACGCTGCCCGGCATGGTGCAATGCATGTCGGCGCACGGCAGCACGATACTCGCACCGCTCTCGGTCTCGGCTTGCACAAACAATGGTGTGCCGGCCGGAATTCCTTCCTCCACCCCCGCGCTGGCGGCAATGAGGTCAATGTTGAACTGATGGCCCACGCCGGGCGTGTGGCATGCCGCTTGCACGTCGGCATTGCCAGCGTAGCTGGTCAAATTGGCCGTGCCCGAAGCGATCTGGACGCCTCCAGCGGCCAGCGATGGCGCACGCGTGAACACCTTGTAGATCAGCGCAGCGTTGCTGCCGTCCTCGCATACCCATCCGGTCAAGCGCGGCACGGCACTGGCATCCTGGCGCACCCCGACCAGCGTTCCAAGCAGCGGACTGTTGGTCACGTTGAGATATACAGGGCTCGAATCCGTAAAACGCATGAGCACATCGGTCGCGCGCGCTTTGAAGCGATGGATGCCCGGCGGCAGATTACGCACAAATCCGAAGCTCACCACGCTTTCAGAATTGAGATACGTGAAAAGGGCTTCCTTGCCGTATCCGGCGCCGCTGTCGTGAAAGACCTCGACCATCACCAGGTGTTCGGTGCTGCTTGCGGTACCACTGAATGCAATCTCCGCAACCCCGCCGCCAGCTACGCGCACATTGTTCGGGCTGATGGACAAGGTCGGCGTTATACCAGCGGTCGTTCCCGTCGACGCACTGCTGCGGGCCGTCCGCATTGTTTCGGTCGTTGTCCGCGTAGCGCCACCAATCCCGACGGCGGTCCAGGTACAGGTCGAATCATTCAGGAACCAGGCATCGAGCGGGGTCACGGTTGAAGCCCCGTTCTTTCCCATCGCGGTTTCCGGACTCTTGAAGCCGGTTCCAGCAGACGTACAGGTCCGCTTCACGTCGACTGCATTGGTACTGGACCAGGTTACGGTGGAATCAATGCCGACGACCATGGGGAAATCGGGGCGGTTGACGACGAGCGATACTTCTGGCAAGACCTGCACACTCTTCACCGTGGAGGCACGCGTACCATTTGCATCGGACGCAGTAAAGGTACATTGCAAGGTGTTCCCGCCCCAATTATATGGAACCGGTCCGGTCAGGGTGCCGGTTGCGCCGCCGCTGCCGCTCGCGGCATAGCTGGAACCCGTCAAATTGCACGAATACTCGACTTGCGTACCCGTGGTCGACCAGCTCAGCGAATGGGTTCCGAATACTTGAATGACTGGCGAGCTGACGGTGACGGTCGGCGCCAGCGACGCGACGGCTGCGGTTGTCGTCATGGTCTGGGTGACTGTCGTGGTGGTGCCATCCGCCGCAGTCGCAGTCCAGATACAGGTGGACGGATAGCCGATCCACCGG
>CBFGOU010000902.1:0-2041 GCA_965650445.1 uncultured Oxalobacteraceae bacterium
CACCAGCATGCCCTTGTCCTCTTTCGGGATGGCGTAGGCGATCTGCCCTTCCAGATAAAACTGTTCCTGGCCGCCCACGTACAGCTGGCCCTTGAGCTTGTGCGGCGCGCGCTCGAACGCAGCCTGGCAGTCGCCGCGCGCCAGATGCATCGGCGGCAGCACGTACGATTGCGCCGCCTTGGCCGCCTGCGGCGTCAGGATCGCGGGCAGTTCCTCGTAGCCGATCTTGCCCAGCCGCGCGGCGCGGCGTGCGTTGTCGTGCGTGTCGGCCACAACGATGAAGACCGGCTGGCCGACATACATCACCACGCCGTCGGCCAGAATCGGATCGTCGTGGATGATCGGGCCGCAGTCGTTTGTGCCCGGGATGTCCGCCACGGTGAGCACCGCGACCACGCCGGCACTGGCGCGCACGGCGCTCAGATCGAGCGAGGTGATATTGGCGTGCGGTTTGGTCGACAAACCCAGTGCGGCGTGCAGGGTGCCCCGCACCTCCGCGATATCGTCGGTGTAGGTGGCCTGGCCCAGCACGTGCAGGCGCGCCGATTCGTGGGGCAGCGGCTTGCCGACGGCGCTCATGCAAGCTCCACGGCGAAGGCGTTGACCTCGGCGGCCGAGAGCGGCGCCTCGCTGCGCGTCTCGAGCCAGAAGCGGCGCAGCAGGTTGCGCGCCGCCTTCATGCGGTAGGCGCTGGAGGCGCGCATGTCCGACAGCGGCGCGTAATCGCGCACCAGGGCGGCCATGGCCTGCTTCATCACCTCTTCCGACCACGGCTGGCCGCGCAGCAGTTCTTCGGCCGCGGCCGCGCGTTTGGGCGTGGCCGCCATTCCGCCGAAGGCGATGCGGGCGTCCTGGATAACATCGCCGTCCATGCTCAAGGCGAAGGCCGCGCACACCGCCGAGATATCCTGGTCGAAGCGCTTGGCCAGCTTGTAGGTGCGAAAGCGCAGGCCCGCGCGCGGCAGAGGAATGCGTACCGCCTGAACGAATTCGCCGGGACGCATGTCCTTTTGCTGGTAGCCGAGGTAGAGGTCCTCCAGCGCCAGCACGCGCTGGCCTTCCACGCCATTGAGCACCACCTGCGCGCCGAGCGCGATCATCCATGGCATCGAATCGCCGATCGGCGACCCGTTGGCCACATTGCCGCCCAGGGTGCCGGCATTGCGCACAGGGAGCGAGGCGAAGCGCTGCCACATCTGGCCCAGTTGATCGGGATAGTGGCGGCACACGGCGGCGTAAGCCTCTTCCAGCGTCACGCCGGCGCCGATGACGATCATGCCGTCGGCATCCTGCACGTTCTTGAGCGCGCCGACGTGGCCAAGATAGATGATGTCGCCCAGGTCGCGCATTTGCTTGGTGATCCACAGACCCACGTCGGTCGAACCAGCCAGCAGTGTGGCCGCAGGCTTGGCGGCGCGCAGCGCGATGAGTTCATCGAGCGTGCGCGGCGCGTGGAAGGTTTGGGCGTTGGCGCTGTAGGTGAAGGTTTCGCTGCGCTGCAACGATTCCAGTGCGCTGGCGACGGCGGCGGCATCGAACCGCACGCGCGGCAGTTCGCCCATGCGCCGGGCCGCGTCGATAATCGGCCGGTAACCGGTACAGCGGCACAGGTTGCCGGACAGCGCCGCGTCGATATTGCAGCGCGTGGCCGGTTTGTCGTTCACGTACATCGACCACAAGGACATCACAAATCCGGGCGTACAAAAACCGCACTGCGAACCGTGGCATTCGACCATGGCCTGCTGGGCCGGGTGCAGCGAGCCGTCCGGCAGCGCCACATCCTCTACCGAGAACAGGGCTTTGCCGTCCAGCGTGGGCATCAATGCGATGCAGGCGTTGACGGTCTTGAGTTCCACCTGATCGCCGCGCAGCTCGCCAACCACCACCGTGCAGGCGCCGCAGTCGCCTTCGGCGCAGCCTTCCTTGGTGCCGGTGCAGTGCAGGTCCTCGCGCAGGTGCTGCAGCACCGTGCGGGTCGGCGCGGCGCCGCGCAGCTCGCGCACGGCGCCGTTGTAGTAGAAACGAATAGGTTCGGACATGC
>CBFGOU010000903.1:0-2038 GCA_965650445.1 uncultured Oxalobacteraceae bacterium
GGTCGGCAAACGCGTGCGCATGCTGGGCAACGACTATCAGGTGACGGGCGTGCTCAAGGCATGGCGCGTCATCCCCAAGTACTTCCGCCTTGGCGCCGGCGGCTCGGCCGCCAGCGACCAGGAATTCTTCATCCCGTTCAAGACCGCGATTCGCCACGAAACGCGAACCGGCGGCAACATGACCTGCTTGCACCCGAACGAATCGGGCTGGCAAGGCCTGCTCGGGTCCGAGTGTACGTGGCTGCAGGTGTTCGTCGAAACCCGCACCAGCGCGGAGCGCGCCGACGTGCAATCCTGGCTGGACAACTACGTCGCCGAGCAGCGCAAATCCGGGCGGTTCAAGCGCAATGCACCCAGCCAGGTCTACGACGTGGTCCAGTGGCTGGATTTCCACCACGTGGTCAGCAACGACAGCCGGCTGGCGGCATGGCTGGCCTTCGGATTCCTGCTGCTTTGCCTGGTCAATACGATCGGTCTGCTGCTGGCCAAGTTCAGCGGGCGCGCCGCTGAAGTGGGCGTGCGCCGCGCCCTGGGCGCCTCGCGCCGCGCCATCTTCGCACAATGCCTGACCGAAGCCGGCGTGGTCGGCCTGGCCGGCGGCGCGGTGGGAGTGATCCTGTCGTTCGGCGCCCTCGCGCTGATCGGCATGGAATCGGCTGAAAAGAAAATCGCCGCGCACATGGATTGGCAAATGCTGCTGCTGGCCTTCGCCATGTCGCTCGCCGCCGCCATGCTGGCCGGCCTGCTGCCGACCTGGCGCGCCTGCCAGGTCACGCCCGCCATCGAGCTCAAATCGCAATGAGGTCCATCATGCCCATCCGTCCTATCCTGTCTTCCCTGCTGCGCAGTAAAACCGGCGCCATCCTGGTTGCGCTGCAGGTGGCGATCAGCCTGGCGATCCTCGCCAATGCACTGCAAATCGTCAACCAGCGCGTATCGGTCGCCGCGCGCCCCAGCGGTGTGCGCGACGAGTCCTCGCTGCTGTACCTGAGCGTGCACCATCTCGTCAAAGGCAGCCACGAGCAGCAGCTGGCGCGCCAGCGGGCCGAAACGGCAGCCCTGCGGGCGCTCGCCGGCGTCACGTCGGTGGCCTGGACCAACCAGATGCCCATGTCCTGGCACGGCAGCACCACCAGCATCGGGATCAGCCGCACCCAGATGCGCGAAAGCGCCTCCGTCGCGCTCTACGTCAGCCCGGACTCGCTGGCCGCCACGCTCGGACTGAAGGTGACGGAGGGGCGCGACTTCGCCAGTGCCGACGTGCTGACCATCGATGCCGACACCGCTGCCGCGACTGTCCAACCGGACACGGTGCTGATCACCCGCGCCCTGGCCGACAAGCTGTGGCCCGACGCGGCCAGCGTGGTCGGAAAGACGCTCTACTTCGACACCAATCCCAGCAGGGTCGTCGGCGTAATCGACATGCTGCAGACACAGGGTGCCGAACTCGGTAGCCGCGGCTATCTGTCGGTCATTTCGCCGGCGCGCGTGACCAACGCATGGGAGTCGGTGTATGTGGTGCGCGCCGAACCCGGCCAGCGCGAACGGGTCATGAAGGAAGCCGAACAGGCGCTGCGCCGCTCGTCTCCGACGCCGATGATCATCACCACCCGCAGCGTCGAACAGGACCGCGCCGCCCGCTACCGCAGCGACATGGTGCTGGCGTGGATGCTGATCACGGTCAGCCTGCTGCTGCTGCTGGTGACGGCCAGCGGCATCGTCGGCATGGCCAGCCTGTGGGTGACCCAGCGGCGCAAGCAGATCGGCGTGCGCCGCGCGCTGGGTGCGCGCAAGCGCGACATCTTGGCCTACTTCATCACCGAGAACGTGATGATCACCAGCCTGGGCGTGGCCAGCGGCGTGCTGCTGGCGATCGGCCTGAACCAGCTTCTGGTGGCGCGCCTGCACATGGAGCGTCTGCCGCCGGGCTACCTGATCGCCGGCGCCGGCGTGTTGTGGGCGCTGGGCGCGCTGGCCGCCTATGGCCCGGCGTGGCGTGGCGCGGCGATATCTCCCGCCATCGCCACCCGCAGCGCAT
>CBFGOU010000904.1:0-2030 GCA_965650445.1 uncultured Oxalobacteraceae bacterium
CCCACCAAATTGAAGGTAACCGGTGTAGACTTGTACTCGGTGGGCGACTTCATTGGCGGCGACGGCAGCGAAGACCTGGTGCTGCGCGACCCGCGCCGCGGAGTCTACAAGCGCCTGGTCCTGGTCGGCAACCGTATCGCCGGTGCCGTCCTGTACGGCGATGTCGCCGACGGCCCATGGTATTTCAACCTGATTCAGAATCGCACGGATATCTCCGCCATGCGCAACCGCCTGCTGTTTGGCGAAGCATTGTGCGCCGAAGCAGCTTAAGTTTTTACGGAGTCAAACGTGAACCTTTCCCCGATCCCTCTCGCGGTGCGCAGCACCTGTCCTTATTGCGGCGTCGGCTGCGGAGTTTCGGCTACCCCGCAGGCTGACGGCACGGTCGCCATCGCCGGCGACACCGAGCATCCGGCCAACCGCGGCCGCCTGTGCGTCAAGGGTTCGGCATTGTCCGAAACGGTCGGCCTGGAGGGCCGCCTGCTGTATCCGCAATTGCGCGAAGACGGCCTGCTGCGGCGCGCGTCCTGGGACGAGGCGCTGGACAAGGTGGCCGGCAAATTCAAGTCCATCATCGCCGAGCATGGCCCGGACGCGGTGGCGCTGTACGTGTCGGGCCAGCTCCTGACCGAAGACTACTACGTTGCCAACAAGCTGATGAAAGGCTACGTGGGCAGCGCCAATATCGACACCAATTCGCGCCTGTGCATGTCGTCGGCGGTGGCCGGCCACAAGCGCGCCTTCGGCGGCGACCTGGTGCCGGGCTGCTACGAAGACTTCGAACTGGCCGACATGATCGTGCTGGTCGGCTCGAACACCGCGTGGTGCCATCCGATCCTGTTCCAGCGCATCACGCGCCTGAAGGAAGCGCGCCCGGAAGTGAAGATCGTGGTGATCGATCCGCGCCGCACCGCCACCTGCGAGCTGGCCGACCTGCACCTGCCGGTCAAGCCGGGCACCGACGTGTGGCTGTTCAACGGCCTGCTGCAGTACCTGGCGCAGAACGGCGTGCGCGACGAGCGGTTCGTGGCGGCCCACACCGGCGGTCTGGACGAGGCCCTGGCGGCAGCGGCCGGCAGCGCCGACCTGGCCTCGGTGGCGCGCCAGTGCAAGCTCGATCCGAACGACCTGCTGGACTTCTACCGCTCGTTCGCCGCCACCGGCAAGGTGATCACGGCGTTTTCGATGGGCGTGAACCAGTCGTCGTCCGGTACCGACAAGGTCAACAGCATCATCAACTGCCATCTGCTGACCGGCCGCATCGGCCAGGCCGGCATGGGTCCGTTTTCGATTACCGGCCAGCCGAACGCCATGGGCGGGCGCGAAGTGGGCGGCCTGGCCAATATGCTGGCCGCGCACATGGACGTGCTCAATCCGGCCCACCGCGAGCTGGTGCAAACGTTCTGGGATTCGCCGGCCATCGCCAGCAGCATGGGCCTGAAGGCGGTCGACCTGTTCCAGGCGATCGAAGCGGGCAAGGTCAAGGCGGTGTGGGTCATGGCCACCAATCCGATGGTCAGCCTGCCGGACGCCAATCAGATTCAGCGCGCGCTGGAGCAGTGCGAGCTGGTGGTGGTGTCCGAGATTAACCAGGAAACCGATACCAATACCTATGCCGACGTGCTGCTGCCGGCGCTGGGCTGGGGCGAGAAGGACGGCACGGTCACCAATTCGGAGCGCCGCGTGTCGCGTCAGCGCGCCTTCCTGCCGGCGCCTGGCGAAGCCCGCGCCGACTGGCGCATCATGTGCGATGTGGCCAGGCGGATGGGCTTTTCCGGGTTCGAGTTCACGTCGGCGGCGGAGATTTTCGACGAACATGCGCGCCTGTCGGGCTTTCGCAACGAGGCCGGGCCTTTGTACCGCGGTTTCGATATTTCGGCCATGACCGGCATGACGGCGCGCGAGTACGACCAGTTCGAACCGGTGCAGTGGCCGGTCCGGCGCAATGCGGACGGCAGCTTTGCCGGCACCGCGCGCCTGTTCGCCGATGGCCGTTTCGCCCATCTGGACGGCAAGGCGAAGTTCGTGGC
>CBFGOU010000905.1:0-2026 GCA_965650445.1 uncultured Oxalobacteraceae bacterium
CGATGGCCGCCAGCATGGCGTCGAGGTCGTGGCCGTGATTCTTCGCCGGCACCACAATGGCGCGCGCGCCCAGGCCCTGGGTGGCCAGCGCGTAGACCGCGAACGAGTACTGGGCGTACATCACGGCCTGCTTGGCCTGGACAAAAGCCTTGGCGGCGATTTCGAGGATGTCGTTGGAGCCGTTGCCCAGCGTGATCCACTCGGCCGGCACCTCGTAGCGCTTGGCCAGCGCGGCCTTCAGTTCAAAGCCGTTGGCGTCCGGATAGCGGCCCAGTTCCGCGGCCGCCGCGGCCATGGCCCGCTTGCTCGACTCGGGCACGCCGAACGGATTTTCATTGGACGCCAGTTTGACGATGCTGGCCTCGTCGAGACCGAATTCGCGCGCTACTTCGGCGATGGGTTTGCCGGCCTGGTAAGGCGCGATCGCGCGGACGTAGTCCGGACCGAATTGCTGGGTCATGAGATCCTCGTGAATGAATTACAGATGCACAGGGTAGGAACCCAGCACTTTGAAAAATGCGGCGTTGTGCTTGAGTTCTTCCAGCGCCTTGGCGACCGACGCGTCCATCACGTGGCCTTCGATGTCGACGTAGAAGTAGTAGTCCCAGGTGCCGATGCGGGCCGGGCGCGATTCGAAACGCGTCATGGACACGCTGTTGGTGGCCAGCGGCGCCAGCAGCTTATACACCGCGCCGGGCTTGTTCGGCACCGACAGCACCAGCGAGGTCTGGTCCTTGCCGGACGGGTTGGTTTGCAGCGTACCGATGACGGCGAAGCGGGTGCGGTTGTGCGGATCGTCCTGGATGTGGCCCTTGACCACACCCAGCTTGTACTGTTCGCCGGCCATTTCACTGGCAATCGCCGCCACGGTGGCGTCGCGGCTGGCCATCACGGCCGCTTCGGCGTTCGACGCCACGGCGCGCCGCTCGATGTCCGGGTAGTGCTGGTTCAGCCAGCCCTGGCACTGCGCCAGCGCCTGCGAATGGGCGCACACGACCTGCACGCCGTCCATGTTGCCGGTCTTGGTCATCAGGCTGTGGTGCACCGGGATCGAGATCTCGCCGCTGATGATGGTGGTGGTGCCGAGCAGAAGGTCGAGGGTGCGGTTGATCGCGCCTTCCGACGAATTTTCGACCGGGACCACGCCGAAATCGGCGGTGCCGGCTTCGGTGGCGCGGAACACTTCATCGATCGACACGCAGGGCAGCGTTTCGACCGCGCTGCCGAACTGCTGGTACACCGCCTGTTCGCTGAACGTGCCCGAGGGGCCGAGGTAAGCCACCGTGACGCGCTTTTCCAGGGAGCGGCAGGACGACATGATCTCGCGGAAGATGGTCTGCACTTCGCGGTCCTTGAGAGGACCCGGATTGCGCTCGGCCACGCCGCGCAGCACCTGCGCTTCGCGCTCGGGCCGGAACACCGGCGCGTTGGTTTCGGCTTTTACGTGGCCGACTTCCTGGGCCAGGCGCGCGCGCCGGGACAGGAGGTCGAGGAGTTGCGCGTCGATCGCATCGATCTGCTCGCGCAAGGGTTTCAGTTTGTCGGTCATTGTTCGGGGGCTACATGGTCACGGTGGTCAGCACCGGCGCTTGGCTTCAGCGTCCGGCGAACTCGTTCAGATAATCGACCAGGGCTTGCACGCCCTCGATCGGCATCGCGTTGTAGATCGATGCTCGCATACCGCCGACGGACTTGTGGCCCTTCAGTTGCAGCAGGCCGCGCGCTTTTGCACCGGCCAGGAATTTGTCGTTCAGTGCTTCGTCGCGCAGGTAGAACGGCACGTTCATGCGCGAACGGCTGTCCGCGGCCACGCGGTTCTGGTAAAAATCGTCGGCGTCGAGGGCCGCGTACAGCAGCCTGGCCTTGGCGATGTTGCGCTGCTCCATGGCTGCCACCCCGCCCTGCTTCTTGAGGTGCGCGAACACCAGGCCGGCGATGTAGATCTCGTAGGTCGGCGGGGAGTTGAACATCGAATCGTGTTCTGCCACGGTCTGGAAGTTGAAGGCCGACGGGCAGATGTCGAGGG
>CBFGOU010000906.1:0-2022 GCA_965650445.1 uncultured Oxalobacteraceae bacterium
CCCTTGGCTGCAAACCCGACGACGGCTACCGCAAGGGACCATTCTCCGGCGACCCGGAAGGCAAGTTCTTCTACCAGGCATGGGCGCTCGGCGGGCGCTCCAAGGCCGGGGGCGCGGTGGCGGACTTCGAGGTTCCCGACGGCATAGGCGGCGTGCCCACCTACATCCGCGTGCAAACCTACCGCTTCCACCTTGTCACCAGCCCCGACAACATCGCCTCCGACGCCATCCAGCGGCAAATGCTCAGTAACGATGCCCGCGTGATCGACGTGTACGAGCAAGATTTCTTGCATCTGAAAGGAGCCGAACTGGTGATCTTCTGCAAGGAAGCGTTGGGTCTGATTCAACGTGCGTCCCCTATTACAGCAACGACTGTGCGCCAGCAAAGGTATCTCGGATGAGCGAACTCGAACTCTTGAAACTCTGGGGCGACGAGCGCCACGCCGAGATCAGGCAGCGGCTAGACCGCATCGACGAACGCCTGTACCGCATCGAATCCCTGCCGGTCTTGAAGGCGGCGGCGATGGTGGAGAAGTTGACCACCAAGCGCGTCGTCGCGGTCGGAGCCGCGCCGGGTATCGGCGGAATGCTCTACTTTATTCAATGGCTTCGCCATATCCTCCCCTAAACCCCTAGACATATTGTGTTCCCGTGGTACTATCGTCTAAAGGAATGTGAGCATTGACAATTGAATATGTCGAGAATCACTTTTCGGTAAGGAGTTCACATGGTTCGGGCAGTTCGGTTTCTGGCACTCCTGGCGTTTGTAGTGGGGGTGCTTCCGATCACCGCTGCTCGGGCAAGTGTGTTCGATCCCGCAGATTATCTGGAGATCGTCGTTGAGGTCAACCCTGACAAGGTAAGCGACCTTGACGCCTACGCAGACTACTTCCTCTCACAAGTGGGCGCGAGCGAGTTTCTTGACCAGCGCATCCACCACCAGTACCGCTACGCCATTCAGGGCTTCTCGGCCTACCTGACGGCCAACGAGTACAAGAAGGCGACCCGCCTTGATCTACTGGCGTCCGGCGAACTGGTCAGCATGACCGAATCGACCTGGGGCCAGTTTGCCGTTTCCCCCATCACCGACATCGCGGGGCAGATGCCCTCGACCCTGACAGACCCTGAGCATGAAGTCACGCCCTTTGGCATACAGCGGATTGGTCTGCCAGCCAAGGATGATTACTCGGGCATCGACGTAGCCGTGATCGACACCGGCGTGGACACCCTCCATCCCGACCTGAACGTGGTTGGTGGCGTGGACTGTACCGCCGCCTACGGGGCCTCCCCGGATTACAACGATTACTACGGCCACGGCACCCATGTGGCGGGCACCATCGCCGCCAAGAAGAACGGCTACGGTGTGGTCGGAGTGGCCCCCAACGCCCGTATCTGGTCCGTGCGGGTCCTCGATGACTCGGGCAGCGGCTCCTTCGCCTCCGTCCTCTGCGGCATTGATTACGTGGCGGAACACGGCGACGTGATCGACGTTGCCAACATGTCCCTTGGTGGGGGCGGGCCAAAGACATCCTGCGGCGGCTCTGACCCCATGCACAACGGTATCTGTATCGCTACCGAGAAAACCGTCTTTGTGGTCGCGGCGGGCAACTCATCTGCCGACAGCGACTCCTTCGTGCCAGCCAACTACGACGAAGTGATTACCGTCTCGGCCTTTACCGACTTCGACGGGCAGGCAGGCATGGCCGGAGTAGCCCCGCAAAACAACTGCTACGCCTACTCGGTGGACGATCACCTGGCCTCC
This sequence comes from uncultured Oxalobacteraceae bacterium, assembly GCA_965650445.1. GTDB lineage: Bacteria > Pseudomonadota > Gammaproteobacteria > Burkholderiales > Burkholderiaceae_D > Telluria_A. The sequence goes on from CBFGOU010000906.1 coordinate 1,763, forward strand.
TTCAGCAACTACGGTCCGGCGGTGGACATTGCCGCACCGGGCGTCTGCGTATTCTCCACGGTCCCGAGTCGGCTTGTCGGCGTGGGTGGGGTTGATCCGCAGTTCGGCTACGCCAGTGGCACCAGCATGGCGACCCCGCATGTGGCGGGTTGCATCACCCGCTTCCTCTCGGACAACCCTGACCAGATGGAGTACGCCAAACAGCAACTCCTCACATGGTCGGACGCCAATACCGAACCCGTGACGGGTGACCCGGACGG
>CBFGOU010000907.1:0-2021 GCA_965650445.1 uncultured Oxalobacteraceae bacterium
GTCGGCGGCCCCGACGCTCCGGTGCGCGTGATCTCGCGCAGGCGCGGCTCGACCTCGCGCCAGTTCGTCGAGGAGGTGGTGCTGGGCGGCGACGATATCGCGGTGAATGCGCGCGAAATGGAGAATACGGAGAAGCTGACCGAACAGGTGGCGGCCGATCCGTTCGCGATCGGCTATGTGTCGCTGAAAGACCGCAGCGGGCTATCCGGCATCGTGCATATCGGCGTCGATGGCGTGATCGCGACACGCGCATCGGTGCTGTCGGGCCGTTATCCGTACACCCAGTCGCTGTACCTGGTGCTGCACGGCGAACGGCAGGGCGCGGCCGCCGAGTTCGTCGCATTTGCACGCAGCCCTGCAGGCCAGAAAATCGTCGAGCAGCAGCGTCTGGTGCCGGTGTGCTGAGGCACGCCGACGCACTAAAAATCAACAGCGAAAGAGCAGCGCATGGCCAATGAAGCCGAAAAGATCCTTTCCCAGTTCCTGGCAAGACTGCAGCGCAATGCTCTGGTGCGCAAGCTGCTCGCGGTGGGCCTGCTGCTGGCGCTGCTCTGCGTGGTCGCCTATTTCGCGTACGACGTGATGCCGCGGCATTATGCGCTCACCATCAGCGGCGGCGATATCGTGAGCAATCGCCACTACCTGGCGAAAAGCCTGCAGGAAGAAGCCGCCAGCCACGGCGTGTCGCTCGACGTGCGGCCGGTCGGAGGATCGCAGGAAGCATTGGCGCTGATCGATGCCGGCAAGCTCGATCTGGCATTCATCCAGGGCGGACTGGAAAACAGCTATCCGCATGTGGTGCATGTGGCCACGGTTGCGCCGGAACTGCTGCATGTGCTGGTGCGGCCGGACATCAAGGAGATCGGCGGCCTGCGCGGCAAGCTGGTCAATCTCGGCAGCAAGATGGGCGGCACGCGCGTGATCGCCAGGCAGGTGCTGGAATTCTCCGGTCTGACCGAAGGCATCGATTACGTCGAATCCAATATCGCGTCGGAGGATCTGCTGTCGATGCGCGCCGACAAGCTGCCCGATGCGGTCATCATCACATCGTTTGCGCCATCCGACGTAGCCGACTACCTGGTCAAGCAGCGCGGCTTCCGCCTGCTCGAAATCCCGTTTCCCGCTTCGCTTGCGCTGCGCCTGGGCTGGGTGGCCGACAGCAAGATCCTGGCCTACATGTACAACGTGAGTCCCCCGGTGCCGGCCAGCGACATCAAGACTATCGGCGTCAACCTGCACCTGGTGGCCAGCGACAAGGTCGAGCCGCGCGCGATTTTCAAGGTGCTCGACAGCCTGTTCAGCCCGTCGCTGGAAGTGCACCTGAAAATGAAGATGGACGAGAACCTGTTGACCGCGCCTTCCGGCTTCGAACTGTCGGAAGGCACCAAGATGTTCATCGCCAGGAAGAATCCGCCGTTTTCCCGCGAAACGCTGGACCAGCTCCAGGCGCTGTTCGGCCTGTTGCTGTCGATCGCCTCCACTGTGCTGGTGGTGGTCAAGTGGTTCCTCGGCGTGCCCGCCGAACCGGAGCAAGCGCCCACGAATGACGCTGCCTTCGTGGAGCATCTGGGTCAGGTGGCCGCGCTGGAAAAGGCGTTCGACCAGTTGGCGGCGCGCGGCGCCCCGGCGGCGGATGCAATTGACGATCTGCTGGCGAGGCTGGCGGCGATCAAGGCCGACGCCTTGGCGCGCATGGCCGGCGCGACGCTCGGCAACCCTCAATTGCCGCATAGCGTGCTGCTGGCGATCGCCGACGCGCGCGCCAGGATCGCGCGCGGCCCCGCAATGGCGGATGCCCATGACTGACGACAGCGGCGCCATCGACCATCTGCTGCGCGACGAGGTATTCGGCAGCAGCAATTACCAGAGCCTGGCGCGGATGCTGCCGCAAATCGCGACACGCTGCTTCGCGGCGGGTGAAACCATCTATCAAGCCGGCGCCGCGGCCGATCATGTTTACCTGCTGATCGAGGGCGCCGTCAAGGACCTCACCCGCATCAGCGGCCAGAAGCCGATCATCA
>CBFGOU010000908.1:0-2005 GCA_965650445.1 uncultured Oxalobacteraceae bacterium
CGCCGCTGGCATCAAGCGCCGCCTCGGCATCAAGGATTTTTCGCAGCTCATTCCCGGCCACGGCGGCATCCTCGACCGGGTCGACAGCCTGGTGCTGACCGCCCCCCTGCTCTACGTCGCACTGCGCTATACCATCAACCAGGAAATGGGCTACCTATGAAAATCGAACAGCCAAGTGCGTGGACCGCGAGCGAATCGGGTTTCGACGGCGCCGACGGCACGCGGCTGTTCTACCGCAGCTGGCGGCCGCTGGCCGACGCCAGGCGCGCCCTGGTCTTCCTGCACCGCGGGCACGAGCACTCCGGACGCATCGGTCCGCTGGTCGAGCAGTTCGGGCGGCACGACGCCTGGGCTTTCGCGTTCGACGCGCGCGGCCACGGGCACTCGCCGGGCGAACGCGGTTTCGCGCCCGGTTTCGACACCATGGTCCAGGACCTCGACAGCTTTGTGGCGCACATCGAGCGCGCCCACGGCATCGCCCGCGAGAACATGGTCGTCGTGGCCAACAGCGTGGGCGCGGTGATCGCCGCCACCTGGCTGCACGACTACGCACCGCGCGTGCGCGGCGTGATCATGGCCGCGGCGGCTTTCAGCATCAAGCTGTACGTGCCGCTGGCCAAACCGTCGTTGCGGCTGGCGCGCCGCTTCAAGCCCGATCTTGCGGTGACCAGCTATATCCGGCCCGGCATGCTGACCCACTCGGCCGAGCAGGCCGCCGCGTACGGCGCCGATCCGCTGATCGCCAAGGCGATCTCAGCCAAAATCCTGCTGGAGCTGGCCGACACCGCCAAGCGCGTGGTGGCCGACGCCGCCGCCATCGACGCGCCGGTCCTGATGCTGGCCGCCGAGCGCGATTTCGTCGTCAGCCTGGCGCCCCAGCAGCGCTTTTTCGAGCGCCTGTCGTCGCCGCTGAAACGCTTCGTGGTGCTGGAAGACTGCTACCACGCGGTGTTCTACGAACGCGATACCCGCGTGGCGATCGAAGAAAGCCGCAGCTTCATCGACAACTGTTTCGGGCAAGAGCTGCCGCCGCTGAAGCAGTACCGCTATGCGGACCGGGCCAGCCACAGCGCCAGGTGCTACGAAGCGATGAAAAAAGGCGATGGCGCCGGCGTGCTGGCGTCGCTGTCGTACCGGCTCCAGCGCAGCATGCTGCACTCGATCGGCCACCTGAGCGACGGTATGAGGATCGGCCTGACCCACGGCTTCGATTCGGGCGCCTCGCTCGATTATGTGTACCGCAACCAGGCCGGCGGGCGGCTGGGCATCGGCAAGTTCATCGACCGCGGCTACCTCGACGCGGTCGGCTGGCGCGGCATCCGCCTGCGCAAGGTGCATCTGCAAAGCGCGCTGTCGGCGCTGATCGCCGCCCATCGCGGCCCCGCGCCGCTGCGCATACTCGATGTGGCGGCCGGCTCCGGGCGCTATGTGCTGGAGACCCTCAAGCGCTTCCAGGATGTGCCGATGGAGGCGACACTGCGCGACTTCGCCCAGCACAACCTGGATCAGGCACGCCGGCTGGCCGAACGGCTTGACCTCCAGGCCGCTGTGCGCTTCCAGCTGCGCGACGCCTTCGACAGCGCCAGCTATCGGCTTGAAGACGGGCAGTACGACATCGTGATCGTCTCGGGACTGTACGAGCTGTTCGCGGAAAACGCGCCGGTGGTGCGCTCGCTGCGCGCCATCGGGGGCGCGATGCGCGATGGCGCGCACCTGATCTACACCGGCCAGCCTTGGCATCCGCAACTCGACATGATCGCGCACACGCTCGGCAATCACCAGGGCAAGCCGTGGATCATGCGTCCGCGTCCGCAGGCCGCACTCGATGGCCTGGTGGCGGGCGCGGGCTGCCGCAAGATCGCCACGCAGATCGGCCTGGAAGGCATTTTTACCGTGTCGGTGGCGCGGAAAACCGCAGCGCCTGACCCAGACGATTGAATACGGTCCACAGCGACAGCAGCAGGATCAGCCCGAGCGCGCCGTTCAGCCATGCGGGCGCGGCGCC
>CBFGOU010000909.1:0-1994 GCA_965650445.1 uncultured Oxalobacteraceae bacterium
GTCTTCGAATACAACAACATCAGCATTTTCCCGGCCACCCGCAAAGTGCACGCGGCCGGCGTGCAGGTCACCTTGTCGGCGCGCGAATGGGCCGTGCTCGAAGCACTGATCGCCCGTCCCGGCGCCGTGCTCTCGCGCGCCCAGCTGGAAGAAAAACTGTACAGCTGGCGCGATGAAGTCAGCAGCAATGCCGTCGAAGTGTACATCCATGGCCTGCGCAAGAAACTTGGCAGCGAGCTGATTCAAAACGTGCGCGGGGTCGGCTACATGGTCCCCAAACGATGAAACTGTCGCACTCGCTGCGCGGCCGGCTGCTGTGGTTTTTGCTGGCTGCCATTACCATCGTCGCGGTGGCGCAAGCCTCGATCGCCTACCGCGCCGCCTTGCGCGACGCCGACGAGATCTTCGACTATCACATGCGCCAGATGGCCCTGTCGCTGCGCTCGAACACGCCCTTGTCGAACACCGAATCGGTGCCGTCCACCGAGGCCGCCGACGAAAGCAACGAAATGCTGGTGCAGGTCTGGACCCCGGACGGCGTGCAGGTATTCCGCACACTCACGCGCGAAAAACTGCCGCAGCATGCCGTGCTTGGCTTTTCCACCGTGCGCGCCAACAAAACCACTTACCGCATCTTTTCCGTCCAGACGCCGACCCAGATCGTCCAGGTCGCCCAGGATATGGCCGTGCGGCGCAATATGGCCGGCAACCTGGCGCTGCGCACCGTGGCGCCGATTGCCGTCATGATGCCGATCCTCATGCTGGTGGTGTGGTGGGTGGTCAGCGGTTCGCTGGCGCCGGTAGCGCGCGTGCGCACCCAGGTCGCCTCGCGCCAGGCCGACGATCTGTCGCCCGTATCGGAAGCCGATCTGCCCGATGAAGTCATGCCGCTGGTGCACGAACTGAATCTGTTGTTCGGGCGCGTGCGTACGGCCTTCGATGCGCAGCAGAATTTTGTCGCCGACGCCGCCCACGAATTGCGCACACCGCTGGCGGCGCTCAAGCTGCAGGCGGCCAGCCTGAGCCGCGCGGACAGCGACCAAGCGCGCGCGCTGGCGATCGGCCGTTTGTCGGCCGGCATCGAACGCGCCACCCGTCTGGTCGAACAACTACTGGTCCTGGCGCGCCAGGAAGCCGGCGCCGCCGGCGAAGGCAAAAACCAGCCAGTCGACCTGGCCGATCTGGCCCGCCGCACCATTGCCGACATGGCGGGCGCGGCCCAGGCCAAGCAGATTGACCTGGGCTTGCATCGCGACGAGGCCGCCAGCATACCCGGTCAGCCGGCCGCGCTGGCGATCCTGATGCGTAACCTCGTCGATAACGCATTGAAATATACGCCTGCTGGCGGAACGGTCGATGTCGCCATCGTCAACGATGCGCAGGAGGGCGCCTGCGTGCGGGTCGAAGACAGCGGCCCCGGCATTCCACCGGAAGAACGCGAACGCGTGTTCGACCGCTTCTATCGGATCGCCGGCAGCGAAGCGAGCGGCAGCGGTCTGGGCATGGCCATCATCAAGGCCATTGCCGACCGGCATGGCGCCACGCTGAGTCTGGGCCATTCCGCCCGGCTGGGCGGACTGCATGTGACCGTGCGCTTTCCACCGGTGCAGTCGCCCGTCGCCTGAGCACGTCTGCCGGCCACGATGTCGATAATCTTTACAGGACGAGCGGTCCGCTCGGCGCATGAAAAAATTTTCCCAAGATAAATACTTGATTTAAATCAGCATTATTGAAGTTGAAATTTTCTGGCGCGGAATTTGCTTTGCGGAGGCTATTGTTGCAAATTCGCAGCAAAGGGCGCTGGGCGAGAGTCAGCGCTCTGCCGAATAAAAACCGATACTGGCACCGCACTGCGCTCATCCCTTCGCAGTGGACTCTTTGAAGTCCCCGAGGTCCCAGCGTTCGATATTGCGAGCGGCACTGCTCGCCGGCCCGTTCAGCGCCTAAGCGCTGCGGTCACCGTGATCGGCGCGCCACGGCGCGGAGGAATCGCA
>CBFGOU010000910.1:0-1994 GCA_965650445.1 uncultured Oxalobacteraceae bacterium
GGTCTGGTGGTGACCGCGCATTCCGGCGAGGGCAAGGCCAACCAGTATTTTCTGCGCGGCTTTAATCTCGACCACGGCACCGATCTTGCCACCTACGTTGACGAGATGCCGGTGAATATGCGCACGCACGCGCATGGACAAGGATATACCGACCTCAACTTTTTCATTCCTGAGCTTGCCAACGGCGTACGCTTCACCAAAGGACCTTATTATGCGAGCGAGGGCGATTTCGCGTCGGTGGGCAGTGACCACATCGGCTATCGCGATCAACTCGACGACCAGATCTCGTTGAGTGCCGGTACGCTCGGCGATCAGCGCGTGTTTGCCGGCGGAACGCGGGACATGGGCGCCGGGCGCCTGCTGGTGGCGGGCGAACTGGTGCGTCTCGCCGGCCCCTGGACGCAGCCTGACAATCTGCACAAGGCAAACGCCGTCCTGCGTTACAGCCAGGGCAATGCCAGTGACGGATTTTCTGTTACGGGCATGGCTTACAAGGGGCGCTGGAATGCAACCAATGACCAGCCTGATCGCGCCGTTGCGCAAGGCCTGATCGACCGCTTCGGTACGCTCGATCCGTCCGACGGCGGTCAGGCGGAACGCTATAGCCTGTCCGGACGCTATGCGCGTAGCGGAGAGGATTGGGGGTTCCATGCCAATGCCTATGTCATCCGTAACCAATTGACGCTGTGGAACAATCTCACCCATTTTCTCGACGATCCGGTCGACGGCGATCAACATGCGCAGAACGAGCGGCGGACGATCGTGGGAGGGGCGGCCAGTTACGAGAGCATTGGCGCATTGTTCGGTTTGAAGAGCATCACAACGATAGGCGCACAGGCGCGATACGATCATGCCGATGTCGATCTTCAGCATACCCGGCAGCGCACGTGGCTATCCATGCTAAACCACGATCAGGTGAAGGAAGGGAGCGTGGGCCTCTACGCCGAGAACAGCACGTACTGGACGCCCTGGTTCAGATCGGTCCTGGGCGCGCGCGAGGATTACTACCGCGCGATCGATGCCAACCGCCTCACAGGCGAATCGAATGCCGCCAGTGCGGCCTTGTTTCAGCCGAAAGCCAGCCTGGTATTCGGCCCGTGGGCCATGACCGAATTCTATGTAAGTGCCGGTCGCGGTTTTCACTCCAACGATGTACGAGGCGCCATGCCATCCTTGACCAATGCCGCCACGGGCCAGGGCGACGAGCCGTTTCTGGTAAAGTCGTTCGGCAAAGAGATCGGCTTACGCTCCACTGTTATTCCACACCTGCAGTTTGCGGCGACACTTTTCCAAATCGACTTCGATTCCGAGTTGACCTACGACGCCGATGCGGGACAGACTGTCGCCGGGCCGGCCAGCCGGCGGCGAGGGGTGGAATTTTCACTGCAATACCGGCCGTTTCGTTGGATCGAACTGAACTCGGATATCGCTTTCACCCGCGCCAGATATACCGGCGACAGTCCCGCTGGCAACTACATTCCCGATGCGCCGACATCGATCGCCTCGTTCGGCATTTTGGTGGACAAGCTCGGACCTTGGTCGGGTGGGCTGCAATTTCGCTACAACGGCCCGCACCCCTTAATCGAGGACAATAGCGTACGAGGCGAAGCGGAATCTGAATGGAACGCGAACATTGGGTATCGGCTGACACCGACGTGCAAACTTCGCCTGGACGTGTTCAACGTATTCAACGCCAAAGGTCATGCGGCCGAATATTTTTACACTGACCGTCTGCAGGGAGAGCCATCCTCAGGGATAGCGGATAAGCATCGGCATCCCCTGGAACCGCGGTCGCTGCGATTGACGATCACGGCGAATTTCTAAGCAGGTACGAATACGTCTTTTGACACAAACAGGAATGACGGCGTTACTCTCTCTGGCAGGCGGACTGAGGAGTCCCCGCAAGTTGGCAAGCCCTTGAAAGTTCCCTCTCCCAGGCAGGGCTACTGTATGCACATATCTTTGCAACATGCGTTCGAGGGCGGGTGTCGGTG
>CBFGOU010000911.1:0-1993 GCA_965650445.1 uncultured Oxalobacteraceae bacterium
AGGATCAGCGCGATCGACACGGCGGCGTTGGTGGCCAGCGCCTTGCCCGGGCTGACGAAGCGCATCACGCCGAAGCCGATAAAGCGGCCGATCATGGCCCCGCCCCAGTAGTAAGCCACATACTTGGCGGCGGCGCCATGCGCCAGCCCGGCGATGTTCGGCTCGCCGATGTAATTGATCAGGAAGCTGCCGATACTGACTTCACCGCCCACGTACAGGAAGATGCCGATGGTGCCGAGCAGCAGATGGCGATGCGACAGCGCCGAGGTGCCGATGCTGCCGGCCGCCTCGCCGCCATGGCTGATCCTGGGCAGCTTGACGAGCGCGAACAGCACCGCGATCGACAGCAGCGCGCCGGCCAGGGCCAGATACGGCCCCTGCACCATGGCCGCTTCCCTGGCCTTGTAGGCGATGGCGTCGGCCGCGGGCAGCGCGGCCAGTTCGGTCGCGCCCAGCGTCACCCCGGACAAAATCAGCATGCCGCCCAGCCAGGGCGCGATCGTGGTGCCGAGCGAATTGAAGGCCTGGGTCAGGGTCAGGCGGCTCGAGGCGGTGGCGGCCGGGCCGAGAACCGTCACGAACGGATTGGCCGCCACCTGCAGGATGGTGATGCCGCCCGCGAGAACGAAGAAGGCCAGCAGGAACACGGCATAGCCGCTGACCGAGGCCGGATAGAACAGTGCGCAGCCCGCGGCGGCGATCACCAGGCCGGTGACGGCGCCGGCCTTGTAGCCGATCCGCTTGATCAGCATCCCGGCCGGCAGCGAAACGATGGCATAGGCGCCGAAAAAGCAGAACTGGACCAGCATCGCCTGGACATACGTGAGCGTGTAGACCGCCTTCAGGTGAGGAATCAGCACGTCGTTCATGGAGGTGAGCAGGCCCCACATGAAGAACAGCAGCGTGATGATGACCAGGGGGGCGGTGTTGTTGGCCTGCGCGTCGGCCAGTGGCTGGCCCGGCGCGAGCGCGCCGTGTGAAACGTGTTCCATGAAGTCTCCTTGAGGGGCGGTTTCCTTGCTCGGCGCCGGCGGCACAGGCAGGATTTTTTATAGAGGCAAAAATATTCTGCACCGGGACATTAGCACGGTCAAACGAAGAGATGCTTGAACGCCGAGTTTAGCGGTGATCACTAAACAAACCGCAGCGCTCCGCTCCACCCCCCATTCGTGGGGCGTAGCGGGACTATCCTTGTTTAGTAAAAGCAGACTAAACTACACCCCTGCCGGACTAAACGTTTGCCGTGGGCCTATCGATATGCAAGACTCAAAATCAGTACCGAACGCAGTAACAGGAGAAAATCGTGAAATCCGCAACGATCGCGAAGGCGCGCCCATGACCACCGGCGATGCGCCGAACGTCACCATCCGCGACATCGCCAAGTTCGCCGGCCTGTCGGCGGGGACGATTTCGCGCGCGCTCAAGAACGAGCCCGGACTGACCGAGGCGACCCGCCAGGTGGTGCTGTCGGCCGCCCACCATCTGGGATACGACTTCTGCAAACTGCGCCGCAAGCGCATGCGCCGCATGACCTTCCTGCTGCACCGCCAGCACAACACCGCGGCCAGCAGCCCGTTTTATTCGCCGGTGCTGCACGGCGCCGAGGAAGCCTGCCGCAAACAGGGCATCGTGCTGTCGTTCATGGCGGTCGGCCCGGCCGACGGCGTGACCGAACAGCTGCGCATGCACGCGCCCGACGCCATGGTGTGCGCCGGCTTTTTCGAACCCGAACTGCTCAATGCCTTGCGCGCCACCGGCAAGCCGCTGGTCCTGATCGACATGAAGCTGCGCGGCTACAGCTCGGTCAATCCGGACAATATGATGGGTGGCTACATGGCCACCAAACATTTACTCAGTCTGGGCCGCACCCGCATCGGCATGATTTCCGGCTCGCTCAGTCACTACAGCATCCGCGAGCGCAACCGCGGCTACCGCCAGGCGCTGTTCGATGCAGGCGTGCTGGCCGATCCGCGCTACGAGGTCAGCGTGGCCG
>CBFGOU010000912.1:0-1988 GCA_965650445.1 uncultured Oxalobacteraceae bacterium
ATCTTGAAGTTGTCCAGGTCCTGCAGCAGGACCCCGACCATCTTGCCCTTGCGCGCCGCATTGGCGCTGGCCTGGCGCAGGCGGTCGCTGAGCAGGCTGCGGTTGGCCAGCCCGGTCAGGGTGTCGTAATTGGCGCCGTATTCGAGCTGCTTTTCGTAGCGGCGCCGCGCCACCTCGACCCGCAATGCGCCGATGCCGTAGGCGAGGTTATCGGCCAGGCGTTCGAGGATGCGCTGCTCGTCGCTCGAATATACGGTGTGGTCGTCGGCGCACACGCACAGCGTGCCGATCAGGGTGCCGTTGGCCTGCATGGGCAGCGCCAGCACGGCGCTGTGATACACCAGCGCGTCCTGGCGCGGCGCTTCGCCGGCGTAATCGACCCAGGCCTTGCGGTAGCCGCCGGTGTCCTCGATGATGCCGCAGATTTGCGCCAGCAGCGCCGCTTCGCCGGTGGCGCGCATCAGCGCTTCGCCGCAGGCGTTCTGCAGCGTGAGCGCGCGCTCGATGCGCTTGCGTTCGGTGATGTCGAGGATCACGCCGATGGTCGAAGCGTTGCCGTCGATCGGCATGCTCGAGCCGTACACCTCGATGTCGAACAGGCTGCCGTCCTTGCGCCGCGCGCGCCGCTCGTAGCGCACGTCGCGCAGCTCGCCGCTGATGCGGCGCTGGCGGTTCTGTTCGACGAAGGCGCGGTCCTGTTCGACCACGATGTCGGCAGGCCTGGCCGTGTCGAGCATCTCCTGGCGGTCGTAGCCGAACATCTCGGCCATTTTCGGATTGACGAAGTGGAAGCGCTCGCCGCACACGATGTAGACCCCGACCACCGAGTTGTCGGCCAGCCCGCGGAAGGTCATCTCGGCGCGCCGGATGCTGTGCCGGTCGGTCTCCATTTCCGCCACCAGGCGGCCGATGCGCTGGGCGGTATGGTTGAAGGCCAGCGCCAGTTCGCCGATTTCGTCGTGCGCGTCGGCGCTGACGCGCACGCCGTAATCCCCGCGCGCCAGGGCGCGGCTCTGGCCCGCCAGCGCACGCAGGGGTGCGACCAGATTGCGCCGCATGCGCGTGAACGCCAGCGCCAGCAGCAGCACATCGGCCGCCAGCAGCGCGTACATGCGCGTCAGTGCGCCGCGCTGCACCTGCTGGACGTCTTGCGTCAAGGCCACCGTCAGCGCTTCGGCGCGCCGCAACAGGGTGTCCTGGGCCTGCTGGATTGCCAGCGTGAGTTCAGCCCGGCGAGCGGGCGCGGCGGGCGCCAGCAGTGCCTGGCGCACCGCCGTGGAGCGGTTCCAGTCCGTCTTCAGTGCGGCCAGGTGGGCGGCGATTCGGGGCGACGGGGTGCGCAGGTGGTAACCGAAGGCCGGCCCGCCGGTCTCCAGTGCGCCGACCGCCGCCTCGAATTCGACGATGCTCTGGCGCAGGGCGGCGTTGGTCGTTTCGGCATTGTCATGCAGCGCCTGGGTGCCGTGGTAAGCGATCTGCTGGCTCAGCATGCGCAAGCGGCCCGCCACATTGACGGTTTCGGCAACGCCGTTTAGCTCATGCAGCAGCCAGCGCGCAACGAAGGTATTCGCCACGGCGACCAGCAGCAGGCCCAGGAACAGGGCGCAGATCTTGGTACTGATCGAGGGCGCAAACCGGCCGCGCCACGTCTCGCGCCGCATTGGCCTTCTTCCTGTGTGACGCATTGACCCCATCCGCATGTTCGACACCCGTCGGCCAGACTTTTATCTGATCGATATCAATTGTTTCCCTCATGATACATCTTCCGCCAGCATTCGCCCAGCGTTTAGTATCTTTTCAGCACTTGTGATTGTAGTAATGCAATATATGAGCCAGCGTGGCGTGGCATCGCGTGCACTAAAACGGTGAGGGAGAAATGAAAAGGCGCTGTACCCGTTAGGTAGGGGATATTGAACAAAAAGCGTCGGAGTCATCCACAGCTAACGCGCACAGCGCCAATGAAAACGGCCCGATCGGAATCGATCGGG
>CBFGOU010000913.1:0-1986 GCA_965650445.1 uncultured Oxalobacteraceae bacterium
TGAACCTGGAACACGTTCTTGGCGATATCCAAGCCGATCGTCGAAATTTGCATGTGGAGGGCTCCCTGATGTGATTCGATCGCAACGATCACCCTACGGCACCTCGTTGCTGGGAGCGGGCGGTCGCGGTAGGGACGGAGATTTCTCTCCGCCCCCCGCACAGATCCCGGCGGGCGCTGCTAACGCACCGGGCTCCCACCTTGGATGGTGACGAGAAACCGCTTTTCGGGCCACGGGTGCAGGATGCGTGGGAATGGCAAGTGCCGGTCAGCGATCTTCTTCATTCTCATCCACGTTAGTCGACGTCTTTGGCTTCGACGCATCAGAGCGCCGTGCCAACGTTCGATCATGTGATGCCGGAATGCTGAGATCGCTGAGCCGCTCATCGGCACAGCATAATAGGCCATCCAGCCGCGCAGAACCTGGCGGAGCCAGCGGCCCTGCCTTTCGGTCCCTTCGTGCCGTATGGCCATTAGCTGCTCCTTGATCTCTCGAAGCTTGGCACGCATTCGCTTGGCCACCGGTTTCCTCCCGAGCACGAAGCCCAAGCCGCTCCGACGGGTCGCGCAAAAATGCGTGAACCCGAGGAAATCGAACGACTTCGGCTTGCCGAGACCCCGAGCATGCCGATTCGCAATTGCGGATCGGCCAAACTCGATGAGCCGCGTCTTGTCGGGATGAAGGGTGAGCCCGAAGCGTGCGAGCCTTGCCTTGAGATCGGCAAGGAACCGCTCTGCCTCGTGCTGATGCTCAAAGCCGACGATGGTGTCGTCCGCATAGCGCACGACAATAACGTCGCCCGTGGCGCATCGCTGCCGCCACTGGTGGGCCCATAAATCGTAGACGTAGTGGAGATAGATGTTGGCCAAGAGCGGGCTGATGACCGCACCCTGTGGCGTCCCCTCCTCCGTCACGATCAGGTGCCCGCCCTCGAGCACACCTGCTGTCAGCCACTTGGCGATCAACCGGATGATTCGTCGATCGCCAATCCGATGTTCGATGAAGCGGATCAGCCAAGATTGGCTGACTTTGTCGAAAAAGGACTGGACGTCACAATCAAGCACCCAGTTGATGCGCCGCCTACCGATCCCGAACGCGAGCGCATCCAGCGCTTGATGCTGACTGCGCTTCGGTCGGAACCCGTAGCTGAACCCTAGGAACTCCGCCTCGTAGATCGGCGTCAAGATCGCAACCACCGCCGCCTGGACGATCTTATCTTCCAGTGCAGCGATGCCGAGCGGCCGCTGTCTGCCATCTGCCTTTGGAATATAAGTCCGGCGCGATGGCAGCGCTCGATACGCTCCCGTTTGGACGCGAGAGTGGAGGTCCGAGAGGTTCTCCTCAAGGCCTTCCGCGTATTCGGTCCAGGTCATCTCGTCGACGCCCGGCGCGGCAGACCTCTTCAAACCAAAGAAGCTTGCCCGCAGAACATCGATGGTGAGGTGATGCAAGAGCGCCGTCAGCTTGTCCTGTCTGTTCCTGTTGACGGCTTCTCGTATGCGGGCCTGCGTCTGTGACACGGCTTCCCGGCTCTGCGTCCGGACCGTGCTTTGCAGTTCCGCATTCTCCTTGGCCCCGCCCCTTCGCTCCACAAGCTCCGCCGCGGCCGAGGCCGCTTTGTTCGCTCGCTTCTCTGCTACTTCGGGCAGGTCCGACTTCTCCTTCGCGCTCATCGTCGGCTACGGCCTCCGGCCTTCCCGACACGGTCCCGGCCACGACTGGTGGGGACAGCGATGGAGATCTCCCGGTTCCCGGGCAGAAGGCTTCTGCGCATGCCAGGGTCTGCGACGACGCGGGGCTGGCTCGTGTCTTGCGATGACGACACTGACCATCTCGCCTTCTGTTGGACGGAAAACATCAGCGCCCCGAACTTGTCTTACGCCGCTCAATACCTAGCCTACGCACTCCCCTGTCAACGCTTCGCTTGCGGCCTCACGACCACACGCGCATGACTCGGGGCCGGTGTAGCTCGCTACGCCTTCACCG
>CBFGOU010000914.1:0-1986 GCA_965650445.1 uncultured Oxalobacteraceae bacterium
GTTCGACATCGACACCGCGCTGCGCCCGGACGGCGCCAGCGGCATGCTGGTGTCCGCGCTGGGCGCGTTCGAGCGCTACCAGCACCAGTCGGCCTGGATGTGGGAACACCAGGCGCTCACGCGGGCGCGCTTTTGCGCCGGCGACGCCGCCATCGGCGCGCGCTTCGAGGCCATCCGCGAACAGGTGCTGCGCAAGGAGCGCGATGCCGCAGCCCTCGAAACCGAGGTGCTCAAGATGCGCCGCAAGATGCGCGACGCCCATCCGGCGCGCGCGGGCCTGTTCGACCTCAAGCAGGACGAGGGCGGCATGATCGACATCGAATTCATGGTGCAGTACCTGGTGCTGCGCTACGCCGGGCAGTATCCCCGCCTGACCGGCAATGTCGGCAATATCGCGCTGCTGAAAATGTGTGGCGAGCTCGGCTTGATCGATGCGGCGCTGTCGGTGAGCGTGGGCGACGCCTACCGCAGCATGCGCAAGCTGCAGCACCAGCTGCGCCTGCAGGGGGTGGAAAACGCGCGCCTCGACCCGGGCCGCATCGGTGCGCACGCCGGCCCCGTACGCGCGCTGTGGGAACGCCTGTTCGCCTGACCCTGTCGCCTTTGCGTGCTTGGCGTGCACAAAACTGTTGTTTATCCATCAAAAATAGCAACATGATGCATGCGGTGTTTTTCTTTTCAAACCTATACCGATACCATTTTCACCGTTATCACATAAAAAACGGAGAATATCTTGCTCAAGCACCCAACCCGCAAGCGCAGCGTCGTCGCGGTTTCCCTCATCCTGGCCGCCGGCCCCGGCCTGGCCCAGGAGGCGGTCGACAGTCTCACCGGCAAACCGCTCGAACGCGTCATCATCACCGGTTCGAACATCAAGCGCATCGACGCCGAAAGCGCCACGCCGCTGCAGATCGTGCGGCGCGAGGACATCGCGCGGCTTGGCGTCAATAATGTGCGGCAATTGATCGATACCTTGACCGGTTCCAGCGGCAGCCGCAGCTCGACCGGCAGCCTGTCCGACGTCGGCGGCAGCAGCTCGTTCGCCGGCGGCGCCTCGTCGGCGTCGCTGCGTTCGCTGGGCAAGCAGTCGACCCTGGTGCTGCTGAACTCGCGCCGCGTGGCGCCGTATGCGCTGGCCGACTACAACGAAGTGTTCACCAATCTCGACACCATGCCGCTGGACGCCATCGACCGGATCGAGGTGCTGCGCAGCGGCGGTTCGGCGATCTATGGCTCGGACGCGGTGGCCGGCGTCATCAACATCATCACCCGCGGCGACTACCAGGGCGTGCAGGTGCGCGCCGCGCGCGACCAATCGAGCAGCCATAGCGGCTTTCACGAAGCCACCGCCAGCCTGACCGGCGGCTTCGGCGACCTGTCCAAGGACCGCTTCAATGTGCTGGCCAACGTCGAGCTGTACCGGCGCGGCAGCGTGATGTGGCGCGACGTCGTCGACGATATCAACCCGGCCTACGGCGCCAAGTTCGCCACCTTGGGCGATGGCAGCGGGCTGATGTTCGGCAACCGCGGCACGCCATCCACCTTCAGCTTCCCCGGCAACCTGATCGGCCAGGGCCCGCTGTCCGGCTGCAAGACCCTCAACGCTGCCGGCCTGTGCGTGTATGACCGCTTCAGCCGCTTCGAGGCCCAGCCCGAAGCCGACCGCGCCAACATGCTGGTGTCGGGCCGCTTGAAGATCAGCGACACCATGGAGGGCTTCGCGGAAGTGTTGTACTCCAAGACCAAGACCACCTACCAGAGCGCATACGCCACCTACGATTCGACGGCCGGCGTGAGCACGTGGGGCAATCCGGCCACCGGCCAGTCGCGCACCTTCGACTACGGGCCGGTTCCGGCGACCCATCCGCTCAACACCTCGGGCGAAGACTTGAACCTGCGCTACCGCTTCCTCGACGATCCGGGCTACCGCCGCTCCGACAGCGACCTGTCCCGGGTCCTGGCCGGCCTGTGCGGCCCCTATGGCAG
>CBFGOU010000915.1:0-1986 GCA_965650445.1 uncultured Oxalobacteraceae bacterium
TGCGAATGTTAGAATCGGACCACTACGGCGCCAGCGAGGCCGCGTAGGCGGCGATGAAGGCCACCGCCAGCAGCAGCAGCTTGGAAATGGTGACCCGCTTCTGGGTCGAGGCGCCCGGATCGACCACCTTGTAATAGATGTCGTGCGAGAGCGCGTTGGAAATCGCCAGCAGCAGGCCGTCGGCGGTCGACAGCGCGGCGGCCAGTCCGCCGGCCGCCACCAGGCCCGAGATCACGTAAGGCAGGCCGCCGATTTCCGGCGTGGCCAGCACCAGCACGTCGCCGTCGATGGCGATTTCGGCCAGCTGCACGATGCCGTCGCGGTTGATGTCGGTGATGCTGATGAGCGGGTTGAGCTTGTCGACGTTGGTCCAGTAGGAGATCCAGGTGGGCAGGTCGGAAAAGCTGCTGCCGACCAGGTGGGTGTAGATGTCGTACTTGACCAGCACCGCCAGCGCCGGAATGGTCAGGTAAATGAGCAGAACGAAGAACAGGGTCCAGAACACCGACACGCGGGTCTCGTCGACGCTGGGGGTGGTGTAGGCGCGCATCAGGATATGCGGCAGGGCCGCCGTGCCCAGCATCAGGCAGAACACCAGCGCCAGGAAGTTGTTGCGGCGCGCGTCCGACTGCGCGGCGCTGGCGCCGGGGAAGGGCGTGGCGTGCGGTTCGGGCAGGTCGGCGCGCGCCAGGTTGGCGCTGCGGCCCGCGTTCCACAGGCGCGCGGCTTCCTCGGCGCTTTTGGGATAGGCCACCAGCGCGCGTTCGGCCGCGCGCAGCTCGCCCAGCGGCGCATTGCGCATGCGCGCCGCGTCGAGATTGCGCTGCACCGCCAGGCGGCCCTGGTCCCACGAGGCCGGCAGGCTGGCCAGGCGCGCGGCGTAGTCGTCGGCGCGCTGGCGGAAGATGGCGCGCACCTGCTGTTCGCGCGGATCGTGTTCGAGCTGCACTTCGCGCTTGGCCAGCTTGGGCAGCACCGAGCCGTAGGCCACCTGCGGCAGCGGATTGTCGGCATGCTTGACCGACAGCCACATGGTCGGGATCAGGAAAGCCACCAGGATGATGATGTACTGGGCCACCTGGGTCCAGGTGATGGCGCGCATGCCGCCCAGGAAGGAGCACACCAGGATGCTGGCCAGGCCGAGGAAAATCCCGACCGAGAAATCGACCCCGGTAAAGCGCGAGGCGATCAGGCCGACCGCGTAGATCTGCGCCACCACGTAGGTGAACGAGACGATGATGGTGGCGCACACCGCCATCAGGCGCACCGGGGCGCCGCGTTCGCCGGCGCCGCCGCCGTAGCGCGCCGCCAGAAAGTCCGGGATGGTGTACTGGGCGAAGCGGCGCAGGTAGGGCGCGATCAGCAGCGCCACCAGGCAGTAGCCGCCGGTCCAGCCCATGATATAGGCCAGGCCGTCGAAGCCGCGCAGGTACAGGCTGCCGGTCAGGCTGATGAAGCTGGCCGCCGAGATCCAGTCGGCCGCGGTGGCCATGCCGTTGAACAGGGCCGGCACGCGCCGCCCCGCCACATAGTACTCGGACACGTTGGAGGTGCGGCTGAGCACCCCGATGCCGGCGTACAGCACGATGGTGGCGAACATGAACATATAGCCGATCCACTGGCGCGGCATGCCTTCCTTTTCCAGCACGGCCAGCGCCATCAGGAAGGCGGCGAAGCAGGCCGTGAACCACAGGTAGAAGCGGCTGAGGCGGCGGAAGAAGCGCTGGGCCGGCGTCATGCACTCACCCGGCCGGCGTGCGCGATGCGGCGCGCGAACTGGCGGTCCAGGCGGCTGATCCAGCGCGCATACAGGCCGATGATGAGCAGGTAGATCAGGCAGGCGCCCTGCGCGGCCAGGTAGAACGACAGCGGCCAGCCGAACAGGCTCAGGTGGGCCAGCTGGCGCGCGAAAAACACCGTGCAGAAGGTGGTGGCCAGCCAGGCGAGCAGCAGCAGCAGGGTGATGGCACGCGCGCGGCGCCAGTG
>CBFGOU010000916.1:0-1982 GCA_965650445.1 uncultured Oxalobacteraceae bacterium
CATGGAGGTATTAATAATCACCAGCGCCACCGGGGTTTCCTCGCACAGGAGCAGTGCGGTGCCGCTGCTGTCGGTCCATTCGATGGCGCGTTTGCGCGCTCCCAGCAGTTTGGCCAGATGGTCGCGCAAGGCGCCGCGCTGGTCGACGATCAGCACGGCGCCGTCCGGCGGGCCGCGCCGGCGCATGGCGTACTCGGCCGGATCGGTCACATCCAGGTCCAGCCGCACCTTGCGGCGCCGCTCCGGCAGCGGCGCGATCCCGCGCGAGGTCAGGCGCGCCACCGCCTCGGCGCGTTGGGCGACCAGTAACTCCAGCTGGCGCCACAGGCGCGCCGGATCGAGCGGCCGCGCCAATTGCGGATAGGCCAGATCGGCCGGCGCGGCGCCAATCACCAGCGCCGGCTGGAACGCCCCATGGCTGAGCGCCACCAGCTCGGTGATCGCCTTGAGGTTGTCGCCATTGGCGATAAACAGATCCGGTTCTTGCAAACTGGCCTCGAGCAGGCAAGAATACGCCGGGCCGCTGGCCGGCGCCTGCGCCAGCGCCGCGGCGATCTGCGCCGCGTCGGCAGCGGCAAAACCCATCAGGCGCACGCCGAAGGGGAACTTGGTTGCATGCATGTTATGGAAAAAACAAAAGTTGATTGTCGCGCGCGCCTCCGCTGACTGAATCTACCCAGAAATGTACACAGTGGCAAGCTGTATCATTCGCCCCAACTCCCCTGCCCTTTTCCGCTCGACAAGATAGAATGCGCAGGCATCCGCATAAAGAATTCAGATATGGCCACTAAAAAACCGTCCGCACCAAGCGATTACAGCGAAGCATCCATTCGCGTCCTTAAAGGACTGGAACCCGTCAAACAGCGTCCGGGCATGTACACCCGGACCGAAAATCCGCTGCACATCATCCAGGAAGTGATCGACAACGCCTCCGATGAAGCGCTCGGCGGGCACTGCAAGAATATCGGCGTCACCCTCAACACGGACGGCTCGATCACGGTCGAGGACGATGGGCGCGGCATTCCCGTTGGACTGCATCCGGAAGAAAACGTGCCGACCGTGGAGATTGTTTTTACCCGTCTGCACGCCGGCGGCAAGTTCGACAAGGGCTCGGGCGGCGCCTACGCCTTCTCGGGCGGCCTGCACGGTGTCGGCGTATCGGTCACCAACGCGCTGTCGTCGCGCCTGCAGATTGAAGTGTGGCGCAAGGAAGGCAACGGCAACGGTTACCACAAGATGGCCTTCGCCGACGGCGACGTGATCGAACCGCTGGTATCGATGCCGGCCCCGCGCGACGGCAAGAAAAGCGGCACCCGCGTGACCGCCCAGCCCAACCCCAAGTATTTCGATTCCCCCAACATCTCGATGGTCGAGCTGCAGCGCCTGCTGCGCTCGAAGGCCGTGCTGCTGCCGGGCGTGACCGTCACCCTGACCAACGCCAAGAGCGGCGAAACCACCACCTGGCGCTACGACGAAGGCCTGCGCGGCTACCTCAACGAGATGCTGGCCCAGGCCACCGACGGCGAGCCGCTGATTCCCCTGTATGAAGGCGCGCAGTTTTCCAATGGCGAATCGGACGGCTTTGCCGAAGGCGAAGGCGCGGCCTGGGTCGTGGCCTGGACCGAAAGCGGCGCCGTGGTGCGCGAATCCTACGTCAACCTGATTCCCACGCCCAACGGCGGCACTCACGAATCGGGCCTGCGCGACGGCCTGTACGGCGCGGTCAAGAACTTCGTCGAAATGCACTCGCTGCTGCCCAAAGGCGTCAAGCTGCTGCCCGAAGACGTGTTCGCCCGCACCTCCTTCGTGCTGTCGGCCAAGGTGCTCGACCCGCAATTCCAGGGCCAGATCAAGGAACGCCTGAACTCGCGCGACGCGGTGCGCCTGGTCTCGAGCTTCTGCCGCCCGCCGCTGGAACTGTGGCTCAACCAGCACGTCGACTTCGGCCGCAAGCTGGCCGACCTGGTGATCAAGCAGGCGCA
>CBFGOU010000917.1:0-1982 GCA_965650445.1 uncultured Oxalobacteraceae bacterium
TTCTTCGTCGACATGCTGGGCCAGAACAACGAGGCGGCGCGCCAGCGCTTCTCGTTCGACAGCCAGGAAGGCATGCTGCGCGCGGTACCGTTCGACAAAGCCGGGGCCGTCGACGAAGCGGTCGTCGAGGAAGCGCCAGCGGCAGTGGCGGCGCCAGCGCCGGCGCCGGTCGAAGTGGCCGCGCCGATGCCGGCGGCCGACGGCGTCGAAGCCGAGCTGCTGGAGATTTTCATCGGCGAAGCGCAGGAAGTACTGGAGGTGGTGGGCAGCACGCTGCCGGCGGCGCGCCGCGCGCCAGGCGACCTCGAGACCCTGACGGTGCTGCGGCGCTCCTTCCACACGCTCAAGGGCAGCGGCCGCATGGTCGGCCTGAACAATTTCGCCGAAGGCGCGGCGGCGGTCGAGAAGACCATGAATCTGTGGCTGGCCGAAGGGCGCGCCGCCAGCGACGATCTGCTGGCGCTGCTCGAACGCGCCAGTGCCGACATGGGCGCCTGGGTGGCCGAGCTGGTCGCCAGCGGCAGCTCGGCGCGCGACAGCGCCGCGCTGGTGGCGGCCGCCACGCGGGTGATGGAAGGCGGCCCCTTCGAGATGGACGCGGCGCCAGCCGAGCCGGACGAACCGGAAATCGTCGCGCAGCCGGTGACCGAACCGGTCGGCGCCAAGGTGATCGACTTCCCGAGCATCGTCAAGCCGACCCCGCCGGACGACAACCTGAAGCGCATCGGCACGCTGGAAATCCCGCTGCCGCTGTATAACATCTACATGGCCGAGACCGACGAGCTGGTACGCACGCTCACGCGCGACTTCGGCGAGTGGCGCCACGAGCCGCAGCGGCCGGTGTCGGCCGAGGCGCTCAAGGCGGCGCACACGCTGGCCGGCACCTCGGCCACGGTTGGCTTCAAGGCCTTGCGCGAAGTGGCGTATGCGCTGGAAATGGCGCTCAAGAGCCCGGCCCCGGTGCTCGACGAGGCCCAGCGCGCGCTGCTCGACGAGACTGTCGACCAGGCGCGCCGGATGCTGCAAGGCTTCGCCCTGGGCGAACTGGCGCCGGCCCGGCCGGAACTGGTGCAGCGCCTGGAAACGCTGCGCGCCGAACTCGAAGCGCAGGACGCGGCCAGCTACGGCGGCGCGCTCACCGGCGCCGATCCGGAACTCGAAGCCCGGCTGCACCAGCTGTTTGTCGACACCATGGCCAGCATCGTGGCCGGGCCGCCGGCGGTGCCGCAAGCGCCCGCGCCGGCCAGCGCCGATGCCGGCGCGGCGGCGATCGACCATACCGATGCGCTGTTCGATGACGACCCGTTCGACGCGCCGGTGCTGACCCAGTCGCCGCCGCCGGTGATCGAGGAGGATGACCCGGACGACGCCAGCGAACCCGAGCTCGAACCGGAACTGATCGGCGACGAGCCGGAACCGGAACCGCCGGCGCCGAGCGAACCGCAGCCCGAAGCCAGCGCCGTCGCGGCCGAACTGGTGATCGGCGACGAGCTCGATGCCGACCTGCTGCCGGTGTTTATCGAAGAAGCCACCGACCTGCTGCCGGAAATCGGCAAAGGCCTGCGCACCTGGCAAGCCAATCCGGGCGATACCGCTCCGGCCCAGATGCTGCAGCGGGCGCTGCACACGGTCAAGGGCAGCGCGCGCATGGCCGGCGCGATGCGTCTGGGCCAGCACGCGCACGATATCGAGACGCAGATCGAGAACATGGTCCATGCCGGCACCACCACGCCGGCCGCGTTCGACGAACTGCTGGCCAACTACGATCATGCGCTGGTGCTGTTCGAACAGTTGCAAAATCCTGCCGGCGGCGCGCAGTCCGCCACGCCGCTGCCGGCCCTGGCGCCGGTGCAGCCGGCCGACGAGCAGGGCGCCCAGCAGCGCACGCCGCTGGTGCGGGTGCGCGCCGACATCCTCGACCGCCTGGTCAACCAGGCCGGCGAAGTATCGATCACCCGCTCCAAGCTGGAAAGCCAGGTCGC
>CBFGOU010000918.1:0-1978 GCA_965650445.1 uncultured Oxalobacteraceae bacterium
GCCAAGCCGACCGGCGTGGCCGCGCTGGCGCAGCCCGTCGACGCCCATACCCTGCTCGAAATCCGCAACGGAAATGGCGTCACCGGCATGGCGCGCTCACTGGCCGGCACGATGAGCGGCAGCGATATGCGGGTTGTACGGCTGAGCAACCAGAAAGGTTTCGGCGTACAGCACACCCGGGTCGAGTATCAGCCCGAGTTTCGCGACGCTGCCGAGCGTCTTGCTGCGCGTTTCGGCGCGGCCAGCGTGGTGCCCGTGCCAAACGTCGAGCGCGCCGACGTCCGCCTGGTGATCGGACGCGACCTGATCGAACAAAAGCCGGCCGACAAGGCAATGGCGACTGCCCCGGCCCGCAAACGCGGGTGACGCGCCGGTGGCCCGGTGGCGCGATTGAGCGACATCAAAACTTATCGAAGCGCTCACGCGACAATGGGCCAATCGACTAAGGACACCGGAGGATCCCATGCGTTTCGCACACTTCATCAAGACAATTTTGTCCGGCCTGGTGCTCGTTGCACTGGTCGCCTGTGCTCCCACCGCCACCCGCGAGGGCACGGGCGAATACATCGACGACTCCGTCATCACCGGTAAGGTTAAATCGGCGCTGGTGGCCGATCCCGATCTTAAAGCCACCGAAATCAATGTAGAAACCTACAAAGGAACGGTGCAACTGAGCGGCTTCGTCGGCTCCCCCGACGACATCCCCAAGGCATTGTCCCTGGCGCGCAAGATTGACGGCGTCAAGGCCGTGAAGAACGATATGGCGGTCAAACGCTAGGTCGTTGAATCATCCCGCTCAAGCGCCGGACGCTGGCGCTTGAGGTTTTCCTCTTTCCGAATAATTGTTCTCCATCGTACTCATGCGGTACGCTATGGCGTGGCGGAAAATCCGCGCGCCTGTGATTGGGGAACCGCATGATTCGAAGTAGAAGCTGTACCGGTGGCATGGTAAGCGCCCCCCACCACCTGGCGGCGCAGGCTGGCGCCGCCGTACTGCGCGAAGGTGGAAACGCGATCGAAGCCATGGTTGCTGCCGCCGCGGCCATCGCCGTGCTCTATCCGCACATGAACGGTATTGGTGGCGACGGTTTTTGGCTGATCAGCGAGCCCGGCCGCGAGCCGGTAGCGATTCGTGCCTGCGGCCCGGCCGCCGGCCTGGCCGACCCCGCCTTCTATGCCAGCCATGGCGACAGCGCGATTCCCCCGCGTGGTCCGCGCGCCGCGCTCACGGTCGCCGGCGCCATCGGCGGCTGGGCCGAAGCCTTGCGGCATGCAAAAGCTTCCGGCGGCCGCATGCCCCTTGCCCGGCTCCTGCATGATGCGATCAATCATGCCAAATCCGGCATGCCGATCACCCCGTCGCAAGTCGAACTGACAGCGGCAAAATGGAGCCAGCTGCACCATCAGCCAGGCTTTGCCGACACCTATGCGGTAGGCGGCCTGCCGCGCCTTCACACCATCCTGCGCCAGCCCGCCCTGGCCGCTACCCTCGAGCGTCTCGCCGACGCCGGCCTGGACGATTTTTATCGCGGCGATATCGCACGCACGCTGGCTAGCGGGCTGGAGCAAACGGGCAGCCCCTTACGGCTCGCCGACCTGCAAGGTTACCGCGCCAGGACGGTCGCGCCCGTGTGGCTGCAAATGGCGCAAGGACTGGTCTACAACCTGCCGCCGCCGACGCAGGGCGTGTCGTCGCTGATGATCCTCGGAATGTTCGAGCGGCTCAACGTCGCCCAGGCCGATGGCTTCGCCCACGTCCACGGCGTGGTCGAAGCAAGCAAGCGCGCTTTCCACTTGCGCAATGCCCACGTCACCGATCCAGCCCACATGGCCTTCGACGTCCAGCAGTGGTTACACGCCGATGTGCTGGCGCGCGAAACGGCCGCCATCGACCCGCAGCGCGCCGCGCCGTGGCCGCACACGGCCAAGCCGGGCGACACCATCTGGATGGGTGCCGCCGACCGCGACGGCCGCCAGC
>CBFGOU010000919.1:0-1978 GCA_965650445.1 uncultured Oxalobacteraceae bacterium
GCGTGGTGTCGTCAAAGGACGGGCTGTCCCATTTGGCCAGCACGTCGTAGCCCCGGTAGCGCGCGCTCATGGCCTCTCCGGGCAGGCGCGGTCGCGCGCGCGCAGCGCCAGCGCGGCGCGCCCGGCCAAGGCCAGCGCGGAGAAGCTGGGCGGGGCCGGCAGGGGCGGACCGCTCAGCAGGTTCTGGCTCCAGTTGCGCCAGCCGCCCATCTGGCGCGCCACGCCGCGCGCATGCAGGGCGCTCCCGGCCACGCCAAGCCAGGCGCAGGCCGCCAGCCATGCGCGCGTGAGGCGGTGCGGCCGGGCCGGGGCGCGCACGGCGCCGGCGGCCAGCAACGCGGCGGCGGCCGGGGGAAGGGTGACCGGCAGCCACATCGCCGGATGATGGTAGGCGCCGCGAAAATGCAGCAGTGCGGCCTCCAGGCTGGTGCCGGCCAGGCCGACAGCGGCCAGCGCGCACAGGGCCTGGCCGCTGGGCAGACGCGCCAGCGTCGGGGCGCCGCCCCCGACCGCGCGCGCGGCCAGACCCAGCAGTCCGGCCAGCGACAGGGCAGCCGGCGCGCCCAGCGGCGCGGCGTAGAACAGGTTGGCCCAGGACAGGCCGCCGGGACGGCGCAGCACGTTACAGGCGTGAAAGCCGAGTCCTGCGGCGCCGGTCGCGCAGGCCGCCGCGAACGGCAGGAACGGCGCCGGGTCCAGCGGACGGCGCGCCGCGTGCGCGGCGCACGCCAGCGCCATTGCGGCGCTGGCCAAGGGGGCGAACATGCCAGGGTTGGCGAAGCCGCCCCGGTAGTGTTCGAGCGCGCTGTCGCCCAGCACCGAGGCGCACAGCAGGGCGGAGGAAAGGTACAGCTGGCGGGCGGCGCCGGCCTCCGCGGCGCCATCGAGACTGCGGCCCAGAACTGCCGCGGCTGCCGGAAGCGCGGGAAACCGGACGGCCCGCCGCGTGGCCAGTACCGCCGCCAGCGCCAGTCCCAGCGTCACCGCGCCGAGAGAGCGCAACTGCGGGAGCGCATCCGCGTGCGGCGCCGGGTTCACCGCTTGTCCCCGGGGAGGAGGTTGCTCAGTACCTGGCGCGCCACCCCGGCCAGCATCGAGCCCTCCTTTGGGTCGCCCTTGACGATGGTGCTCATGAAGTTTTTCGCCTGCTCCAGCGAAATGTGCAAGGGCAGGGGCGGCACCTCGGGATCGGTCTTGAACTCGAGCACGACCGGCCGGTCGGCGGCCAGTGCCGCGCGCCAGGCCTGGCTGACACCGTCCGGGTTGTCGCAATAGATGCCCTTCAGGCCGATCAGGTCGGCGAAGCGGTGGTAAGGCACGTCCGGGATCTGCTGGGTGGCATCGAACTTCGGGTCGCCCTCCATCACGCGCTGTTCCCAGGTCACCTGGTTCAGGTCGCCGTTGTTGAAGACGCAGACGATCCAGCGCGGATCCTCCCAGCGCTGCCAGTATTTCGACACCGTGATCAACTCGGCCATATTATTCATCTGCATGGCGCCGTCGCCGACCAGAGCGATCACCGGGCGGCCCGGATGGGCGAACTTGGCGGCGATCGCATACGGCACCGCCGCGCCCATCGAGGCCAGGCCGCCGGAGAGCGAATACATCTGGCCGCGCTGGACCCGCAGGTCGCGCGCATACCAGTTGGCGCAGGAGCCGGAGTCGCTGGTGACGATGGCATCGTGCGGCAGCAGCGGCGACAGCTCCCACGCCACCCGCTGGGGATTGACAGGGTGGGCCGGCTGCATCGCGCGATTCTCGAGCGTGCTCCACGAGGCGCGAACCTCGCTTTCGACGTGCGTACGCCAGGCGGTGTCGGTCTTTTCCTGCAGCAGTGGCAGCAGCAGGCGCAAGGTCTCGGCGCAGTCGCCGTGCAGGTTCACTTCGGCCGGGTAGCGGATGCTCAGCATCGACGGGTCGATGTCGATCTGCACCGCGCGCGCCTTGCCCTCCTTGGGCAGGAATTCGGTGTAGGGAA
>CBFGOU010000920.1:0-1978 GCA_965650445.1 uncultured Oxalobacteraceae bacterium
CGGCGCGTGCTGTTCCTCGAACGGTTGCAGGCCGCGAAACGGCGTGGTGTGGACCCAGCTGCCGCTGCTGGCCTCGCCCTCGGCTTCGCCCTCGGCGCCGATGCGGTAGCCGCGCTTGCGGATGGTTTCGATGTAGTGCGGGGCGCTGCTGGCGTCGCCCAGTGCGCGGCGCAACTGGGTGATGGTCTTGTGCAGGGGGTTGTCGCCGACCTCGGCGCTGCCCCAGCAGGTCTGAATCAGCTCGTCGGTACTGACCACCTCGCCCGGCGCGCGGCACAGGCATTGCAGCACCTCCATCGCACGCGGCTCCAGCTGGCGCCGCTCAGCGCCCTGGTACAGCGAATTGCTGGCCGGGTCGACCGTCCATTCGCCCATCCGGAACCGCGTGTGCGTCATTGTCGTCCTTTGGTGTTGCTGTTCATTAAATAATTCTTATGAGTAATTGTCGCATGCTAAAGACAATTGATCTACGCTATTTGTGTCAATTGCACAGGGCGGTGCCCGACGCGGCGACGTTGCCGGCGGCCGTGCGGCTTTCGATCATGCGGTGCGCCGCCCCGGCCGCGTGGCGGACGCCTTCGTGCAGCTGGCGCACGCTGGTGGGCCAGGGCGCGCGCCACGGCGCGCGGAACGAGACGGTAGCCACCGGCGCCGCCGCAGCCGCGCCGTTGAAGGCCAGGTGGCGGAAATGGTGGTGCCGGTAGCACGCGAAGACCGGATCGGCCGCCAGGGCGGGGAAGGAGGCGCCCAGCAGCTCGGCCACCCGGGCCAGCGGCGGTTGCCAGCGGTACTCCAGGCTGGCCCGGTCGAGCTGGCCGGCTTGCCGGCGCAGCCAGAAGGCGGCCTGGCGGCGCAGGGTTTCGCCCGCCGTGGCCAGGCTGCAGGCCGTTTGCAAGGCCGGGTGGACGCAGGCCGCCGGCACGATGCCGGCACTGGTGGCGGGCAGGGCGTGGCAGCTGTAGCGCGCGTGCTCGACGTCGCCGCCATCGTGCCAGCGAAAGCTCAGGTAGCGGGTGCCGGCCGGGCTGTCGGCCGCGATATACAGGCACAGGTCGCCCTCGTCGCTGCCGACCGACAGCCCGATGCCCTGACTGATGCTGACGCCGGACAGGCGCCACTGCTCAAGGCGCACCGCCAGCGGCGCGCCGAGCCGGACCAGCAGTGCGGCCATCTGGCGGTAGGCGTCGGTGCGCTCGGAGCGGCTGTGCGGCGCAATCCAGGCGATCACGCGGTCGCGCACCGACGCGCCGCCGCCCTCGATCCGCAGGGACCACTCCAGGGCCAGGCCGGGTGCGCCGGCCAGCACGGCGCCGGCGGCGGAAAAACGCGGGCTGCAGGGCAGGTCCATCAGCGCCCCAGACCCGGCCACAGCGTATTGACGGTCCAGTCGCGCCAGGGCGAGCCGGGTGGCTGGGGGGACAGGATGCGCGGATTTTTCGACACCCGCTGGCGGATGTCGGTGAGGGTGAAACGGTAGCCATGCCGCGCCGCCCAGCTGATCAGATGGTCCCAGCGGCCCGGGGTGATCTGCGCCAGTTCGGGGCCCAACTGTTGCCAGCCGGCTACGCTTTTGAGGTCCTTGACCAGGTCGTCGAAACCCGGGGAGTAGTGGGGAGCTTGCATGATTGCGGTTCCAGTGGCGAGAGTTGCGAGAACTCTAACCAGAACCAGCAAATAATTCCTTCTGTAAACCTTCCGGAATCTAAGTACTTGTTTTATAAGGATTGCTGTCGCTTGTCTGCCGCCCCCTTCCGGACGGCGGCAGGTCCGCGCCGGGCAGGGTCAGGCAGGGTCAGGCAGGGTCAGGCAGTACGGAAGGGGCATCGGAAGGTGGCGGGAAGCCACGGAGCGCGGCCATTTGGTGGCCGCGCCGTTCGGCCGGCCTGATCAGTCGCGGATTTCCAGCGCGCGGTTCAGGCTGAGCGCCGCCAGCGAGCCGACCGCGCCCGACAGCAGATACAGGCTGACATAGGCCAGG
>CBFGOU010000921.1:0-1974 GCA_965650445.1 uncultured Oxalobacteraceae bacterium
GCTTGAATTGGATAGGGTGTGAGATGAACCCGCGCATCCATGCCGATGCGTCGGAGCGCCTGGCCGCGGTGCCCGACCGCCTGGCCGCGTAGGACGCGGATCCGGCCAGCTCGAGCAGCTGGCCGTCGACCAGGTGCGCTACCTGGTGAGATTATCCAGCAGCTTTTCCCGGATCATTTCGCGCTCGGCCGGGGTCAGGCCCAGCAGCTGGCGGACCGGGTAGCGGTACGACTTGCCGCCGCGGGCCACCTCGGCGGTTTCGCCGTCCTGGTGTACGCGCGCCAGGCGCGCAGCGCGGCCCAGGAAACCGATCGCCAGGCCGTCGCTATTCGCTTCAACCTTGAAAAAGCGAGCCGTGCGCAGCTTGGCGAACATCTTCACGCGCCGTTTGATCCGGCCTTCCTTTTCCCTCAGCCTGGCATCGCGCATCACCTGGCGCGGCTTGCGCGGCGCGTACGCGCTGCCGTCCGGGTTCTTCTGGTCCGCGATCCGCTTCTGCTGGCTGCGCCGCAGCTCGCGGCCCACGTCGACGGCGACCTTGCGGCGCGCGGCCGGCTCCATCTTCGCCAGCAGGGCGCCGGCCCACTCCTCGAGCGCGGTTAGGTCATCCATTTACGCCAGGCCTTTCTGGGTCCATTCCGGTACCGGCTCGTCCTGGTGCGTGAAGGTTATCGCGCCCAGGTCGTCGGTCCCCACCAACACCGCCTCGGACAGCTGCAGCTTGATGGACAGGTCACAGGTCAGATTGTTCAGGTGGTCCACTTCGAAGCCGATGCCGTCGTGGCGTTTGTCCGCGTTGTCTAGGAGCTCGGGCTGGTTCAGGCGGACCCACTGAAGCATCGCCAGCATGACCGGATCCGCGTCGCCCGAGTAGTCGAGTAATATCAAGTTGAGTGTATATCGATACTCAAATGATAGCGTCTTGGTGTTGGTGGCGGCGACAGCGCCGGCGTCCGCGAACACCAGGAAGCGGTCAGGGTTCGCGGCCAACTCGGGCACGGCCGCCACGATCGCGGCGCGCAGGGAGGCGGGTTTCTTCATGGCTTGGCCTTCACCTGGTCGGCCGCAGCCTGGCAATCAACGATCACGTCGACCACGGCCGCGCATGCGGCCCACGCCGCCTCGGCCCGATCGACGGCGCCGATCAGGTCGCCGTTATTGGCCGGTGCCACCGCCGGCAGGCTGCAGCGCTGCACCCGCGGACATTCGTTGACGGTAGGCAGCGGCGCCGGTGATTGGGCCATGCTCGAGCAGCCGGACAACAGGGCCAGGCAGAGGGGCAGCAGCCCAGGAGCGCAGTTCAGCGTTTTCACTTTCCAGTTTCCTTATCATCGTTGTGCGCAGGTCCAGGTCGGCCTGGATGCCGGCGCGCGTGGTCTCCAGCCTTGCCAGCGCCTGGGTGTTGACGCGATCGCGCTCGAGCAGCTGGCGAATGGTGGTGTCGCGTTCGGCCGTCTTTTCCTGGGCGGCCGTCAGGTCGGTCTTGGCCTTGTCCAGGTCGGAGTGCAGGGCGTGGACGTAGAAGAAGCCGGCGACGCCCAGCAGGACCACCAGGACGAGGGCCACCAGGTTGCCGGCGATGTCCTTCACGCCGCCACCTTGTCGGCCTCGACGTACTTGGCATAGGCCCGGGCCAGCTTGACGTCGTACAGGTTCTCGGCATAGGCCGCGCCGTTGTAGCCGCGTGCGAAGGCGCTCCACTTCCGGGCCTTGAGAGCGGCCAGCAGGGCCTTGTTGTCCTCGAGGGCGACGAACCGCACGAAGGCCTCCAGCTGCTCGCCTTCGCTCGCCTCCATGCACGCCACGAACTGGTCGACGCTGTCATAGCCCAGGGCCTTCCAGTGGTAGCCCATGATCTGGAACAGTCCCCAGCTGCAGGACTCCAGGGCCGCGGCGCGGTCGATCATGATGGCGGACGCCAGGCGTTGGTACTCGGCGGCGCCGCCGCGGTAGCCGCCGCGGTCCTGGGACACG
>CBFGOU010000922.1:0-1969 GCA_965650445.1 uncultured Oxalobacteraceae bacterium
CAAAGCGGCTCGCTGAAGGTGGGCGAGCGTGTCGACGCCCAGGTCGACGAGAGCAAGCGCGCGCGCACCATCCGCAACCACTCGGCCACGCACCTGATGCACAAGGCGTTGCGCGAGGTACTGGGCGGCCACGTGGCGCAAAAGGGTTCGCTGGTCGATCCGGACAAGACCCGTTTCGACTTCAGCCACAACGCACCGCTGACGGCCGACGAGATCGCCCGCGTCGAAACCATCGTCAACCGCGAGATCCTGGAAAACCACGCCACCCGCGCGCAGCACATGTCCTTCGACGACGCCGTCAAGCACGGCGCGATGGCGCTGTTCGGCGAGAAGTACGGCGACGAAGTGCGCGTGCTCGATATCGGCTCGTCCAAGGAGCTGTGCGGCGGCGTGCACGTCAACCGCACCGGCGATATCGGCCTGTTCAAGATCGTCGCTGAAGGCGGCGTGGCGGCCGGCATCCGCCGCGTCGAAGCCGTCACCGGCGAAGGCGCGCTGGCGCTGGTGCAGTCGATGAACCGGCGCCTGCAGGAAGCGGCCGGCGCCCTCAAAACCAGTCCGGACGAGCTGGGCGCGCGCATCGCCCAGGTGCAGGACCAGGTCAAGTCGCTGGAGAAGGAACTGGCGGCGCTGAAGTCGAAGCTGGCTGCGGGGCAGGGCGACGAGCTGGCCACCCAGGCCATCGACGTCAACGGCATCAAGGTGCTGGCCGCGACCCTGGCCGGCGCCGACGTCCCCGCCCTGCGCGAGACCATGGACAAGCTCAAGGACAAGCTCAAGACCGCGGCCATCGTGCTGGCCAGCGTCAACGACGGCAAGGTCAGCCTGATCGCCGGCGTGACGGCGGACGCCACCTCCAAGGTCAAGGCCGGCGAGCTGGTCAACTTTGTGGCCCAGAAGGTGGGCGGCAAGGGCGGCGGCCGTCCCGACATGGCGCAGGCCGGCGGTACCGATCCGAGCGGCTTGCCGGCAGCCCTGGCTGGCGTGGCCGAGTGGGTGGGCCAGCGCGCGTAAGGTGCCGGTAAGGCCCCGCACTTAGTCTGAAGCTGGAGGTGCCGCAGGGGGCTTCGGTCCCCGCGGCATTTTTTGGGCGCCGCAGGGGAAACCCTTCCAATTCTCACCAACTATCACCAAACGGTTGCAAAAGAAACATACTCGTTGTGGTTTTGCAACGGAAAAACTAAATATTTGTGCGGTGCGTCAAAGTCTGCTATTTGGAGTATATTCGAGTTGTGACTACGTTCAACCAACCACACTGAGCAAGCGATGAGCGACACGACATTCGTCCCCGAGATCATGGAATATCAGAAGGAACTCGACGCCCGCGGCCTGAACTGCCCGCTGCCTATCCTCAAAGCCAAGAAGGCTTTGGCGGAAATGGCGACCGGCGAGGTGCTGCGCATCGTCGCCACCGATTCCGGTTCGGTGCGCGACTTCCAGGCATTTGCCAAGCAGACCGGCAACGCCCTGCTGTCGCACTCGCATAACGGCTTCGAATTCATCTTTTTGATGCGCCGCAAATAAAATCGTGGCGACGGGTTTCCCATTGGCATCCCGTCGATTCTCACCGTCCTCCCGACCAGCCCCGCATTAGGGGTTTTCTTCTAGCGGAAAATCGCACGATCGTGCTTTAATTTGGTTGTGAAACCATTTTTCTCTTATAATCTAGGCCACTTTAGTCACACCAATACCTCATTCATTTTCCAAAGGCACCCCTATGAAAGTCCTGGTTCCCGTCAAACGCGTCGTCGACTATAACGTCAAGGTTCGCGTCAAGTCCGACGGCAGCGGCGTCGATATCGCCAATGTCAAAATGTCGATGAATCCCTTCGACGAAATCGCGCTGGAAGAAGCCATGCGCTTGAAAGAAGCGGGCAAGGTGACGGAAGTGGTGGCGGTATCGTGCGGCGTGAGCCAGTGCCAGGAAACCCTGCGCACCGGCATGGCGATCGGCGCCGACCGCGCCATC
>CBFGOU010000923.1:0-1964 GCA_965650445.1 uncultured Oxalobacteraceae bacterium
TTGTTTAAAAAATTAACATCTTAGGAGGTTTTAATTAAAACTTAAGTAAAAAAGCATAATTGTTCGCGCCGCCTGCTCAGTCCATCGGCGCAAATCGGCCACCAGCGCCTGAAACTGGTGGCGCTATCGACCGCCATGACGCACGCGGTGCGCGCACCGGTCAACCGCCACGGCTTCGCGCTGGCCCAGCTGCGTGCGCGCTGGGCCCGCCACCAGCCCGACACGCGCGCGCTGCGCAACGACATCGCCCATGCGCAGCGGCGCTGCGCCGTCAGCCTGGCCAACCAGCTCGGCCAGAAGCGCGACGCGCTGGCGGCGCTGGCGGCCCAGCTGGAACTGCTCAATCCCCAGCGCACCCTGGAGCGCGGCTACGCCATCGTTAGCGATGTCAAAGGGCATGTTTTGCGCTCGCCCGGGCAAATCCGGGTGCAGGAAGCGCTGACGGTGCGCCTGGCCGAGGGCACGGCGCAGGTCGGCGTGGCCAGCGTCCAGCCGAGCCTGGAATAACGCGGCGCGCGACATTGCGGGCATGAACAACCATGCAACGAAATGCCATACGAATTACAATAAGCGTCGTTTCAGAAGCAACAACGACTTCCCACGCATTTTTCAGTAACTAAAAAGGACAAGACATGG
The DNA here is from genome assembly GCA_965650445.1 of uncultured Oxalobacteraceae bacterium. GTDB lineage: Bacteria > Pseudomonadota > Gammaproteobacteria > Burkholderiales > Burkholderiaceae_D > Telluria_A. The sequence goes on from CBFGOU010000923.1 coordinate 637, forward strand.
AACATACACTGCAGCCACTGCCGTACGCGATGGACGCTCTCGCGCCGCACATCTCGAAAGAGACGCTGGAGTACCACTACGGCAAGCACCACCAGGCTTATGTTACTAACCTGAACAACCTGATCAAGGGTACCGAATTCGACAACCTGTCGCTGGAAGAAATCATCAAGAAGTCGTCGGGCGGCGTGTTCAACAACGCGGCGCAGGTGTGGAATCACACCTTCTACTGGAACGGCATGAAGCCGAACGGCGGCGGTGCGCCAGCCGGTCCGGTCGCCGATGCGATCAACGCCAAGTGGGGTTCGTTCGACAAGTTCAAGGAAGAATTCACCAAGTCGTGCGTCGGCAACTTCGGTTCCGGCTGGACCTGGCTGGTGAAAAAGGCCGACGGTTCGGTCGACATCGTCAACACCTCGAACGCCGCCACCCCGCTGACCACCGCCGACAAGGCGCTGCTGACCTGCGACGTGTGGGAGCACGCTTATTACATCGACTACCGCAACCTGCGCGCCAAGTATGTCGAGACGTTCTGGGGTCTGGTGAACTGGGATTTCGTGGCGCAAAACTTCGCCTGATTGTTCCAGCAGTCGCTCTTGAAAGGCCAGCAATGTTCAGTTGCTGGCTTTTTTTTCGCGCAAGCCTTGCGCCACCGTACGCCGGCTCCCCACCTTGCTGCGCTTCCGCACCAGAATGAACTAACCGCAATTGTCATCAGTCTGTAACGGTTTGTCGGCGGGCAGCGACATCGCGGGATTTCCGTGTTTGCTCTTATACAATCCCGGTAGAAGGAGAAACACATGGTCCGAGTACTGCTGGTGGAAGACGATGCGCGCCTGGCGCAGTTGATAAGCGAATATCTAAGCGGCTACGAATTCACGGTCGAGCTGGTGGCGCGCGGCGACGAGGCGCTGGCCGCGTTCAAGCGCAGCGCCCCGGATGTGGTGGTGCTCGACCTGATGCTGCCCGGCCTGGATGGGGTGGTGGTGTGCCGCCAGATCCGCGAAGTGGCCGAGGTGCCGATCCTGATCCTGACCGCGCGCGAGGATTCATACGTTGAATTGTCGGTGCTGGAACAGGCCGCGGCCGACTTCGACGACATCCTCGTCGACGTCGAGAAAAAGGACGTCAGCGCAGGGCCGGACACGACCGGCACCGCCGCGCGCGTGCGCAGCCGCCGCATCACGTCGAAGCTCAAGAAGGGCGTCTACACGGCGAAGATCCGGATCGAGTGCCCGGCCTCCGAGGCCGGCGGCTGCAACGGTGCGCTCGTCCTGCAGACCGCGAAGACGGTCTCGCTCGGCGGCACGAAGATCCCCGCCGTCGTCGGG
>CBFGOU010000924.1:0-1958 GCA_965650445.1 uncultured Oxalobacteraceae bacterium
TGGCACGGCGGTGCAGAACAGTGAGTTCATGCACAGCCTGGCGCGCGTGCTGCACCAGCAAAGCATGGAAAGCAGCGGCAGCGACGCCGACGTCGACATCATCGCCGTGGTGGTGCAGGGCGGACGCGCCTGCGTCAACCTGGCCATGGTGCGCGGCGGGCGCCACCTGGGCGACCGCGCCTGCTTCCCGACCCAGGTCAGCGACGCCGCCGCCATCGCCGAAGGCGCGATCGAATGCGAAGTGCTGTCGGCCTTCCTGGCCCAGCACTACAGCGAAAAGTTCATCCCCGGCACCCTGATCCTGAATATCGAATTCGACCAGCCGGCCCTGATGATGGCGCTGACCGAGCAGTGCGGCCACCGCATCAACCTGATTTTCCAGCCGCAGGGGCAGCGCCGCCAGTGGCTGGAGCTGGCCCAGAAGGGCGCCGAAATCTCGCTGGCGCGCCTGCTGTCCGAACAGGGCTCGCAGCAGTCGCGCACGCGCGCGCTGGCCGAAGCGCTCTCGCTCGAGGTGGAAGACCTCGACAGCCTGCGCGTCGAATGCTTCGACATCAGCCACACCCAGGGCGAAGCGACCCAGGCCTCGTGCGTGGTGTTCCATCACCACGCCATGCAGAACGGCGAATACCGCCGCTACAACATCACCGGCATCACGCCGGGCGACGATTACGCCGCCATGCGCCAGGTGCTGATGCGGCGCTATGAAAAAGTCGCCGGCGGCGACGGCGTCATGCCCGACGTGGTGCTGATCGACGGCGGCAAGGGGCAGATCGAAATGGCGCGCCAGGTGTTCGCCGAACTCGGGCTCGACATCAGCCTGATCGTCGGCGTGGCCAAGGGGGAGGGCAGGCGCGTCGGCCTCGAAACCCTGATGTTCGTCGACGGCCGCCCGGCGCAGGAGCTGGGCAAGGAATCGGCCGCGCTGATGCTGGTCGCCCTGATCCGCGACGAAGCGCACCGTTTCGCCATCACCGGCATGCGCGCCAAGCGCGCCAAGGCACGCCAGACCTCGCGCCTGGAAGAGATCGAGGGCATCGGCGCCAAACGGCGCCAGCGCCTGCTGGCGCGCTTTGGCGGCCTGCGCGGAGTGGTCGCGGCCAGCGTGGAAGACCTGCGCTCGGTCGAAGGCATCTCGACCCAGCTGGCCGAGGAAATCTACCGCCAGCTGCACTAACGCGCTCATCTGGTGAATTTGCCAGTAGCAAGGTAGACTAGCGCCGACCACATCTGCATAAAAACTCACCGCGCGCCTCTATGCCTTTTAATATTCCGATTCTCCTGACCTGGTTACGGGTCGCGCTCATTCCCCTCGTGGTCGGCGTCTACTACCTGCCGATCCACTGGCTGCCCCGCTCGGACCAGGACCTGGCCGCCACCCTGGTCTTCATCATCGCCGCCGTCACCGACTGGTTCGACGGCTTCCTGGCGCGGCGCTGGAACCAGACCTCGGCCTTCGGCGCCTTCCTCGATCCGGTGGCCGACAAGCTGATGGTGGCCGGTGCCCTGCTGGTGCTGGTGCACCTGGACCGGGTCGACCACTTCATCGCCTTCATCATCATCGGCCGCGAGATTGCCATTTCGGCGCTGCGCGAATGGATGGCCCAGATCGGCGCCTCGCGCTCGGTGGCCGTCAGCTCGCTCGGCAAGATCAAGACCGCCGCCCAGATGACCGCCATTCCGCTGCTGCTGTTTCACGACGTGGTGCTGCGCACCGTCGACACCCAGCAGATCGGCGAGTACCTGATGGTCGTTGCGGCGGTGCTGACGGTGTGGTCGATGTTCTACTACATGCGCCTGGCCTGGCCGCTGATCAAGGAAAAGGCCGGCGCGGCTTTGTGAAGACCGCATGACGCTTCCTTGACAACGCGCGGGGAAGGTCTATAATGCCTGCCTGTTGTGACGACGCGGGAGTAGCTCAGTTGGTAGAGCGCAACCTTGCCAAGGTTGAGGTCGAG
>CBFGOU010000925.1:0-1956 GCA_965650445.1 uncultured Oxalobacteraceae bacterium
CGTCGCCGCACAAGGCCAAGGCCTCGGCCAGCGAGGCGGCACGCTCGACGCCTTCGTGGCGCCAGCCGGCGTTGCGGGTGATGACGATGTTGCGCCGGTTGGGCAGGGCGCGCCCGATCGAGTCGAAGGTCTTGCGGCCCATGACGATCGGGTGGCCGCTGGTAATCCGCTTGAAATGCGCCAGGTCTTCCGGCAGATGCCAGGGCAGCTGGTTGTCGATGCCGATGCCGCGCTCGGCGTCCATGGCCACTACGAGGGTGATCCTAGCCACTGCAGCTCCTTATATGTGGGAGCCGACATTATCGTGCAAATCGGCGCGGCCCGCCAAGACCCGGCACGGGCAGGCCCGGCGCGGCATTTACCAAAAGTAACAAATGCCCAAATTGTTAATTTCCTTATTGACTACGCGCCGCAGGGTACGAGCGCATTGTTTCTTATTCGGGCATCAACAAAAACAGCCCTTCCTGTCAGTCATACAATTCTCACACTTCTTCAATCCACTATGAAAATTGCGGCTTTTCGATGTGAAAAAGGGTGAGAATTTGCGTTATAGCAGCAGTTTGTGTCGCATTTTTGCGTAACAAATATATTTCTCTGCGGCACTTAAAACTTTTCCTGTATTGTGTCTCGACACGTTGCCGTGCGGCATTTATTTGACGCCGAGGCCGGCCCAGTTCATAGCGTGCAATGAAGCTAACGGCACTGCCAATAAGTTACTGCGAGGACACCTACATGAAGCACCCACTCGACCGCGCCGCTGGCGCAGGAACGAATGCGATCCTGGCTCTTGCGGATGGCACCACGTTCCCGGGATATGCCATCGGCGCCCACGGAAACACGATCGGCGAAATTGTTTTCAACACAGCCATGACCGGCTACCAGGAAATTCTCACCGATCCGAGCTACATGCGCCAGATCGTCACCCTGACTTATCCCCACATCGGCAATACCGGCATCAACCTGGAAGACGGCGAATCCTCGAACGGCCCGGCGGTGCGCGTGCACGCGGCCGGCCTGGTCATCAAGGACCTGCCGCTGCTGGCGTCGAACTTCCGCTCGACCCAATCGCTGTCGGACTATCTGAAGACGCAGAACGTGGTCGCCATCGCCGGCATCGACACCCGCAAGCTGACCCGCATCCTGCGCACCAAAGGCGCACAGAACGGCGCGATCGCGGTCGGCGTCGGCGCCGAGGAAGCCGTGGCGCTGGCGCGCAGCTTCGCAGGACTCAACGGCATGGACCTGGCCAAGATGGTCTCGGTCAAGGAAGCCTACCAGTGGCACGAAACGGAATGGCGGCTGGGCAGCGGCTACGGCAGCCAGGACGATGCGCGCTTCCACGTCGTCGCCTACGACTTCGGCATCAAGGCCAACATCCTGCGCATGCTGGCCCAGCGCGGCTGCCGCGTGACGGTGGTGCCGGCCCAGACCAGCGCCGCCGACACGCTGGCGCTCAATCCTGACGGCGTATTCCTGTCCAACGGCCCTGGTGATCCGGGCCCCTGCGATTACGCCATCGCCGCTGCGCGCACCATCATCGAGCGCGGCGTGCCGACCTTCGGCATCTGCCTCGGCCACCAGATCATGGCGCTGGCCTCCGGCGCCAACACCCTGAAGATGAAGTTCGGCCACCACGGCGCCAACCACCCGGTCCAGGACCTCGACAGCGGGCAGGTGATGATCACCTCGCAAAATCACGGCTTTGCGGTCGATGCGGCCACCTTGCCGGTCAACTGCCGGGTGACCCATGTGTCGCTGTTCGACGGTTCGCTGCAGGGCTTCGCCCGCACCGACAAGCCATCCTTCTGCTTCCAGGGCCACCCCGAAGCGTCGCCCGGTCCGCACGACCTGGCCGCGCTGTTCGACCGATTCATTTCGCTGATGGAGGCACGCAATGCCTAAGCGCACAGATATTAAAAGCATCCTGATTATCGGCGCTGGCCCGATCGTGATCGG
>CBFGOU010000926.1:0-1955 GCA_965650445.1 uncultured Oxalobacteraceae bacterium
ACGCCCAGAACGGTGATTTTGGCCTCGTCGCGGTTGAACGCGATACCGGAGATGACGGCTTGTTCCATGTGTGTATCTTCCTCAAACGAAATCAGGGTGCCCGAGTTGGCTTCTTCTTCGAGCGGCATCAGGGGGTCGGTCAGCGACGACAGCACGCGGGTCGGTACCCGGTAGTTGCCGGCGAACTCGACGGAGCGGCTTTGCAGCACTTTGGAACCGAGCGAGGCCAGTTCCAGCATTTCTTCAAACGTGATCGTCTTCAGGCGGCGCGCTTCCGACACCACGCGCGGGTCGGTGGTGTAGACGCCGTCGACGTCGGTGTAGATCAGGCATTCTTCGGCCTTCATGGCGGCGGCAATCGCCACGGCCGAGGTGTCCGAACCGCCGCGGCCGAGCGTGGCAATGTTGCCGTTGCTGTCGACGCCCTGGAAGCCGGTGATGATGACGATCTTGCCTTCGGCCAGGTCAGCCTTGACCTTGACGTCGTCGATCGATTCGATGCGCGCCTTGGTGAAAGCCGAGTCGGTCTTGATGGGCACCTGCCAGCCGGCATAGGACACGGCTTTCTTGCCGCGCGCCAGCAGGGCCATGGCCAGCAGGCCGACGGAAACCTGTTCACCCGTGGAGGCAATCATGTCCAGTTCGCGTGGATCAGGCTGGTCCATGATCTGCTTGGCCAGGCCGATCAGACGGTTGGTCTCGCCCGACATGGCCGATGGCACGACAATAATCTGGTGACCTGCGTCATGCCACTTGGCGACGCGTGCCGCAACGTTCTTGATGCGGTCTGTCGAGCCCATCGACGTTCCGCCATATTTGTGGACGATTAAAGCCATAAGAGTGAAATTTCCGCTCAGAAGATAAAATTAAAGGGCTTTACTCTACATTGTGCGATGCAGAAAAACAAGGCAAACGAGGGGGAAAGCTATACAGTGTTGGCATAAGGTAATTACCTTTGCACCTATGGCTCAGCTCGCAGCCGTTTCCCATCGGAAAATGAAGAATGGGGCGTCACCCGTGCCGACGTGGTGGCAATCCATGCCGATGCCGGCGGCAAACAACAGGTCCTTGCCGGCGCTGACGATGGGCAAGCGGGCACGTTCCCAAGCGGGCACGTCGCAGGTCTGGTAGTGGTACTTCAAGGCCCGGGTCGGACGGTTCGGCGCGGGCTTGAGGCGTTCGCCGCCCTGGCGGAAGTCGATCTGAAGCTGTTGTTCGCGCAACCAGGCGCCGGACAGGCCCTGCTCGGCCGGGTCGACATGCAGCACGCCGCCGTAGTCCGGGAAGGCCAGGCTGGTTTCGCCATTCCAGCGGAACAGCTGGCCCTCCTTGACCAGCACACCTTCATCGTCCGGATCGCGCTGGCCGGCCAGATCGGCCAGCTTGGGCGTGATGTAGAGCCGGTCGCGGTGGCGCCGGATGTGGCAGTCGGGATGGGAGACCAGCAACTGGGCGTCGTGGCGCGCTTCGATCAGCTGGGTCAGCATTTCATGCAACCACGCGGTCGAGGGCATGCGCAGGCCGCGCAGGGCAAACCAGTGCCGCAGCAGGTTCGAGGCACGGTCGGCGCTCATGGCGCGCAGCCTGGCGACGTCGAGACAGTCGCCCTCGCGCACTGCCGCCAGGTCCTGTTCGGCCAGTTCGTTCAGCAGGCGCTGGGCCGACTGGGCGTGCGCCGCGCTGCGGGCGAAGCGTTCCTGGTAGCCGGGAAAAGCTTGCGCCAGCGCGGGCATGACCTGATGGCGCAGCGCATTGCGGGCGTAGCGCGGGTGCGTGTTCGATTCGTCCTCGACATAGGCAATCGCGTGCTCGGCGACGTAGGCTTCGAGTTCGGCGCGCGACAGCGGCAGCAGCGGGCGCGCCATGACGAGGCCGGCATTGCCGAGCAGCTCGGGCGCGCTGTTGGCGCCATCCATGCCCGATAGCCCGGCCGTGCCTGAGCCGCGCAGCAGTTG
>CBFGOU010000927.1:0-1948 GCA_965650445.1 uncultured Oxalobacteraceae bacterium
GCGCAATCACCAGCACGGCGGCACTGGAGAACAGCAACCGGATCCAGGCCAGCGCGCTCACGCTCGCAGCCGGCGCACTGCGCAACCAGGGCGCCGACAGCGTTCTGCTGGCGCGCGGCGCCGTCACGCTCAACAGCGCGAGCTTCGACAACGCCGGCGCGGTGCAGGCCGGCACCAGCCTGTCCATCACCGCCGCCGATACCCTGAACAACCGCGGGGCGCTGCAAAACCTCGACGCGGCCAGCGCCCTGTCGCTGCGCGCCCTGGACATTGCCAACAGCGGCACCGTGCAGGCGGCCGGCACCGCCACGCTCGCCAGCGGCGGCGCGCTCGACAACAGCGGCAAACTGCTCGCCGGCGCCGATCTCAACCTGACCGCGGTTGCCACGCTGAGCAACAGCGGCGCTGCCAGCCTCATGCTGGCGCAACACGCCATGACGGTGCGCGCCGCCGACGTTCAGAACGAGGGCGGGGTGCAGGCGGGCGGCGCGCTGACCCTGAGCGCCACGCAGGGCATCGCCAACCGGGGAACGGCCAGCCAGATGCTGACGGGCGCCAGCCTGAGCAGCAGCAGCGCCACCTTCGACAACGCGGGGACGGTGCAGGCCAACGATGGGCTGGGCATCGACGCCACCGGCCAGCTGAATAATCAGGCCGTCGTCGCCAACCTGGGAGCCGGCACCACGCTGTCGCTGGGCGGCGGCAACATCGTCAACAACGGCACGGTACAGTCGGCCGGCAGCGCCAGCGTCAGCGCGTCCAGCGGCGATCTCTTCAACAACGGCGATATCAAGGCCGGCGACAGCCTTTATCTGAGCGCCGCCGGCGCCCTGGACATCGGCACCAATGCGGTACTGCTGGCGCAAGCGGCGCTCACCTCGCGCAGCACCAGCGTCGACAACAGTGGCACGGTGCAGGCCGGCTCCGGCTTGAGCATGTACGCGTCGGGCAGCCTGGTCAACCGCCTGGTGATCCAGGATCGCGGCGCCGCGTCGTCACTGAGCCTGAACGCGGCATCGATCATCAACGCGGGAACGGTGCAGGCGCTCGGCACGGCCAGCCTGGTCGGCACGGCGGGGGCGATCGACAATCAAGGCCAGGTCCTGGCAGGCGGCAACCTTGACCTGAGCGCGGCGACGGCGCTCAATAACACCGGCGCGGCCAGCGTGCTGCTGTCGGACGCGGCGCTCAGCGCGCACAGTGCCAGCTTCGCCAACAGCGGCACGGTCGAGGCGGGCAACGGCCTGGCCGTGAACGCCACCGGCGCGCTGAACAACAGCAGCGTGATCGAAACCACCGGTACCGGGACACTGACCCTGCAGGCGGCCACGATCGGCAATACGGGCGCGCTGCAGGCCAGCGCCGCCGCCAGCCTGGCCAGTATCACCGGCGCGTTCGACAACAGCGGCCAGATCCTGGCCGACGGCGACCTGGCCATCCAGGCCGCCACCGCGCTCAACAATACCGGGGCGGCCAGCAAGATCGTCGGCCAGCAGGCGCTGCACATTACCGGGGGCAGCGGCTTTAGCGTCAGCAACGCCGGCCGGGTGCAGGCCGCCGGGGACCTGACGGTCGGCTCGGCCGCGACTGCGGTGGCGCTGCTGACCAACAGCGGCGGCGCCACCCTGCTGGGCGCCACCGTGCGCGTCGACAGCGCCGACCTGCTCAACCAGGGCCGCATGCAAGCCATGGGCGCGGGCACGCTCGCCACCGGCACCCTGACCAACCAGGGCAGCGGGGCGGTGATCCTGCTCGGCCTGGACGGCAGCGCCAGCACCATCCAGGCCGCCACCACGCTCTCCAACGAAGGCGCGATTCACGGCGGCGGCGACCTGGCCATCGGCGCCGCCCGCATCGACAACAGCAATACCGCCGGCATCTCGTCGCTGGCCGACCTGACGCTGACGGCCAGCGCCAAAGGCATCGGCAACGCCGGCGCCCTGTACGC
>CBFGOU010000928.1:0-1946 GCA_965650445.1 uncultured Oxalobacteraceae bacterium
TTCTGTCGGCGTCATCGTCAGTCTCATGCAATATAAAAAGGGCTCTTCGTGGAATCGAGTGGGTAAATTTGAGGGCTTGAAAGGTCGTAAAGCGAGGTATTTCAGGGATCTTTTGCATTTTTGCCGGGTTCAAAATCTGGCACAAATGCTAGATGGCAAGGATATCGAAACGGCTTCGGCGGCTTTGGGATACGTATTCATTTGAGGGCTTTCGCGCGGAGCCGGTAGTGCGCGGAGTTTTCGGCGATCCGAAGGTTCGCATCGTCACTTTGAAACGGCGGTCAAAAAAACGTCGTGTGGATGCTGTGGCCGCGTCCAGATCGGGTGGTACGACCGCAAAATCCGGCAGGTGCGTGACCTGTCCTGCGGGGACATGCGAATATTGCTTGAACTGGAGGTGCGGCGCATTGATTGCCGTAGCTGCGGCAAGGTGAAACAGGAACGGCTCGACTTTCTGGCAAACAACCCGTTCTACACCAAGCGCTTTGCGTATTTTGTCGGCCGCCGTTGCCGACAGGCGTCGATCTCGGATGTTGCGAAGGAATTGGCGCTTGATTGGCACACCGTCAAGGCGCTGGAGATGCAATACATGAAGGCGCAGCTCGCACGCGCAGGCACGCCGGGTCCCCTGGCCATCGGGATCGACGAGATTGCGATCCGCAAGGGTCATACCTATCGGATCGTGGTCAGCGATCTTCTGCGGCGTCGACCGATCTGGTTTGGCGGCGAGGACCGATCGGAAGCCAGCATGGCGCAGTTCTACGCCTGGCTTGGCAAGAAGAAGAGCGCGCGTATTCGCCTTGCTGTGATGGACATGTGGAAGCCGTTTCGGGTGGCGACGGGTGCGCATGCGCCGAAAGCCGCGATTTTATTCGACAAGTTCCACGTCATGCGTCATCTCGGCGAGGCGCTCGATACCGTCCGCAAGAGCGAATATGCGCGGCTTGCGGGCCGCGACCGACGCTATATCAAAGGCCAGAAATACACTTTGCTCTCGCGGCGGGAGAACCTCACGCTCGACGGCAAGAAAGCATTGAAGACTTTGCTCGCCGCCAACAAGCGGCTCAACACCGCCTATCTGCTCAAGGAGAGCTTCGGCCAGCTTTGGGACTACGAGCGCGAAGCTTGGGCACGGCGCTTCTTCGAGAATTGGCGATCAGGCCTGAAGTGGCAGCGGCTCAAGCCTTATGAGAAGTTTGCAGCCATGATCGAACGCCATTGGGACGGCATCGCCGCCTATTGCCGGCCTGAGAACAAGGTATCACTCGGCTTTGTCGAGGGCCTCAACAACAAGATTCGCGTCATCCAGCGGCGTGCTTACGGCCTCAAAAACGAGGAATACTTCCGCCTCAAAGTCCTCACCTGCATGTTGCCGGAACTATAGCGGCCCCTGGCGGATCGGTCCCCCGACACGCTCGATCATGCCGTCGTGCTCGCAGCCGTCAAGGACGCTTCGCGCCGCTGAAGCGGTGGCCCGAAGGCGGGCCATCCTTGACCGCCGCTGCGCGCGTCGGCATATCGCGCGTGCAGGTCGGGACGGAAGGATGGTGCCGATCGAACAGAAGGATTGGACCGAAGAAGAGAGAGCCTCGAAACTAGGCCAAAATCACCCACTCGATTCCACGAAGAGGCAAACAACATTTGCCACAGCTAATCGAGCTGGGCCTCGTCGAGATGCGGGAAGATGTTTCGCACCTCACCCACTGCCGGCCAGGACGCGACCTGGAAGGACTAAAGGCCACCACCTGCCTTATGCGCCCGCCGAGCCAGCCGATCGGTTAAGTCAGGGCGAGAGACTTACCTTACCTACAAACGCTGCCCGGTTCTCACTCATGCCATGGCCAGCATAGCAGAGCATTCGAAGAATTGCAGTTCAAAGCCGTCTTTACGGCAGCGACCCTCTCAGGTCTGCGACCCCAATATCCAAGGTCGTTCGGCCGCCGTTG
>CBFGOU010000929.1:0-1942 GCA_965650445.1 uncultured Oxalobacteraceae bacterium
GCAGCGGCGTGCCGGCCTGCGCCATCGCCATGGACAAGATCACCACCAAGATCATGTGGCTTAACCGCGGCCTGCCGACCCCGCAATACATCTCGCTGGCGCGCGGCGCCGACCTGTCCGGCGTGATTCCCACGCTGGGCCTGCCGTGCATCGTCAAGCCGCCGCTGGAAGGCTCGACCATCGGCATCACCAAGGTCAATGCCGAAGCCGGGCTGCAACCGGCCTACGAGCTGGCCGCAGGCATGGACGACACCGTGCTGGTCGAGCAGTTCGTCACCGGACGCGAGTTCACCGTGGCCATCCTCGGCACCGGTGCGCTCGCACGGGCGCTGCCGGTCATCGAGATCGTCGCCCCGGGCGGCAACTACGACTACCAGAACAAGTACTTCAGCGACGACACCCAATACTTTTGCCCGGCCCAGCTGGACGCCGCCACCGCCGCCGAGATCGAGCGCATCGCGCTGGAGGCGTACCGCGCGCTCGGCTGCGAAGGCTGGGGGCGCATCGACGTGCTGCTGCGCGCCAGCGACAACCAGCCTTTCCTGATCGAGGCCAACACCTCACCGGGCATGACCGGTCACTCGCTGGTGCCGATGGCGGCGCGCGCGGTCGGTATCGACTACGAAGAACTGTGCGTGCGGATCTTGCAGTCGGCGCGCCTGAAGATGGCCAGGGCAAAGGGATAAGCGGCAGATGTGGCATGACGTACGCGCGCTCAATGCGGCAGCCAGCGCCTTGTTCGCGGCGGTGATGCTGGCTCTGCTGGCATCCGGGGTGTGGTGGCTGTCGCAGCGGCCGATGTTCACGCTGCGCACCATCACCGTGGGCAGCCTGTATGGGATGGAGTTAAAGCACGTGAACAAGCTGACCTTGAGGGCGGGAGTACTGGGCCGCATCAAGGGGAATTTTTTCACCGCCAACCTGGAGCAGGTGCGCGTTGCGTTTGAAGCGGTGCCCTGGGTGCGGCGGGCCTCGGTACGGCGCGAATGGCCCAACCAGCTGATCGTCGAAGTCGAGGAGCACGAGGCGCTCGGCACCTGGGGCGAAGATGGGCGGCTGCTGTCGGTCAAGGGCGATGTGTTCACCGCCAACCTGGCCGAAGCGGACGAGGACCACGAGCTGCCGCGGCTTGATGGGCCCGATGGCAGCGAGAAGGAAGTGCTGGCGCGGTTCGCCGAGTTGCGCGCGTGGTTTGCGCCGGTCAGGCTGATTCCGGAGGCAGTGAGTCTGTCGAGCCGGTACGCGTGGACGGTCACGCTCGACAACGGCATGCGCGTGGCGCTGGGGCGCGAGCAGGACCGCAGCACATTGCACGCGCGCGCGCAGCGGCTGGTGAAGATTTACCCCCAGCTGGCGGCGCGGCTGCCGGACGGGATCGAGACGATCGATATGCGGTACCACAACGGCCTGGCGCTGACGGCGCTGGGATTGAAGCCGCCGGACGACGCCAAGGCGCCCAAGGCACTGAACAAGAAACCGACGAAGTCGACAACCAGCAGTAAAACAAAGCACACATAGTAGGCGACAGCAAACATGACAAAAGACGCGAAAAATCTGATCGTCGGTCTCGATATCGGCACCTCGAAAGTGGTGGCGGTGGTGGCCGAGGTGATGTCCGATGGACGGCACGAAGTCATCGGGCTCGGTCAGCATGAATCGAGGGGCCTGAAAAAAGGCGTCGTCGTCAATATCGAGGCGACGGTCGAATCGATTCAGCGTGCGCTGGAAGAGGCCGAGCTGATGGCGGACTGCAAAATCCGCAACGTCTACGCCGGCATCGCCGGCAGCCATATCCGCTCGTTCAATTCGAGCGGCATGGTCGCCATCAAGGACAAGGAAGTCACCGCCACCGACGTGGCGCGGGTGATCGAGACGGCCAAGGCGGTCAACATCCCGACCGACCAGCAGCTGCTGCACACGGTGCCGCAGGAATTCATCGTCG
>CBFGOU010000930.1:0-1932 GCA_965650445.1 uncultured Oxalobacteraceae bacterium
CGACTATAAGTGGACGAGCTTTGACATGCCGCTGCATATCGGACTGGGCAGCACCCGGAGCGAATTCGTCTACGGGCCGGAGCACCAGCGCACCCGCCAGATGCGCGGCGACGGCAGCATGGAGGTGTATGCCGGTGGTCAGGTAACGGAAACCAACACGGCCGGGGTGACAGTCGAGACCTCTTGCGGTGGTTCGGTGACGCAAACCAAGGCGACCGGCGTGACGGTCAAGACCTATTGGCCGTACGGCGTCGGCTTGGACATCGATCAGCCGGACGGCACGACATCGCTCAATTGGGTGCATGCGGACCGGCTCGGCAGCGTGGTGGGTATTACCGACGAGAGCGGTGTGCTCAAGGAAAAGCTGGCCTACGACTCGTGGGGGAAGCGCCGTACGCTGAACGGGCTGGCGATCGCGGGATCGGACACACCGAACAGCATCGATGGGGTGGTCGACAACCGTGGCTTTACCGGGCACGAGATGCTTGACCAGCTTGATCTGGTGCATATGAATGGACGGGTGTACGATCCGCTGACGGCCAGGTTCCTCTCCGGTGACCCTTTAGTGCAGGACCCGCTCAATGGGCAGAACTACAACCGTTACACCTATGTGTTCAATAATCCGACTAATTTAACGGATCCGACCGGATTTGCCGGAAGGACGGAAAGGGATAACGAGTCGAAATTGTCCGATGAGGCGGTAGCTGAGGCGTACAAGAAATGTGATTTTGGCGCGTGCAGTGTCAGCTGGAAGTTTGACAAGCCGTCGGGTGCCATCATGAAGAAATTGTTTGGCGCTTCGACTCGCTCCGAGTCGGCAAACAGCGAAAAGGGATTCTTCTCCAAAATTCATGATTTCTTCACTGGCGCTAATCGCGAAACCAGCTGCGAAGCACTAGGTTGTATTCATCAGGGTACAGGTGAGGCAACGCCAGTTCGATCGAATACTGGCGACCCGGTTAAGGACGCTGTCAACAATCTCTATTCGGAGAATGCCGCGGCCGTAGTCAATGCAGGCAATCAAGTTGCCTCATGGTGGAAGAACCTCACGCTTTTGGGTCTTGGTGGGGTTGGCGAAGGGGCGGCACTTGCGAAAGGAGCTGCGACGTTATGGCCAGCTGCAAGCGGAGGTCGAGTAACAATCGACGGCATTGAATATACAGTCCATGCGTTAGAGAGAATGCAGCCGGTAGGCACGATCATCAAAAATGGCATTATGGAAAGTCGAGGCGTTCCGGTTTCCGTCGTAGAGAATGCGATCAAGTTCGGAAAGGTGACTCCCGGTAATACGGCCGCCGAAGTTGTCCGCACGTTTGAAAACGTCAGGGTAATTACTAATCCTGCGGGAACTCGAGTCATCACTGTAATGAAGAAGAGCGTGGACTAAGAGGGTGCGAGGTAAAAATGGCAATGCTAAATGATCATCAGGTAAGACTTTGGCGAAGAATGCTGCAGCTAATCGAGGAGTTCCGTTGCGGAAAGTTGAAGTACTACGAATTTGTAGGCGCATTGGAAGGGGCGCTAGATGCCGGCGAGTTCCGAGACAAAGATCTTGTTGATAAGTGGTACGATTTCTGGACGCCATTGGAAATCGTGCGTGCTCAGAATGGAAGCCGCGTGGACGTTGAAGATGTCGAAAAATATGTCTCTGCGATGGAGGCGTATTTGGAAGGCACTCTAGAAGGGCTTGCCGGTTCAATTGATGGTAGTTGACAGGACGCAATGACGGACAATCTAGTCAGTCGCTACGCGATACCGCCAGCCGCTGCGCGGGTAGTAAAAGCCACGCTTGCTGCAGAAGTGTGCTCCAGGTCGTGCGGTGCGAGGCACCGCTTGCCGCCGCGCTGCGCCGTCAGTCAGGTCAACGGCACGCAAAGGCACAGCCGTTGCGGCGTAAATCGCCCGCTGGCGCGGGCGCTTTAACATAACGCG
>CBFGOU010000931.1:0-1930 GCA_965650445.1 uncultured Oxalobacteraceae bacterium
GTCGACTTCTTCCTGACACAGCGAATGCTGCATCATGTATTCGTGCCACTCGACCCGATAGCCCATCTTGACCAGCAGATCGCGCGACTGCTCGGCGCGGAAAATCGGGATCACGCCGTCGCCGCGCCCGTGCACCATGAAAATCGGCGTCGCCAGGCTTGGCGCGGTGCGCTCGGCCTCCACCTTGTCGGCCAGCGGCACGTAGCCGGACAGGCACATCATGCCCGCCAGCGCTTCAGGATGGCGCAGGCCGGTCTGCAAGGCCATCGCGCAGCCCTGCGAGAAGCCGGCCAGCACGATGCGCGAGGCTGGAATGCCGCGCGCCTTTTCACGCGCGATCAGCGCTTCGATCTGCGCCTGCGATGCGCGCAGGCCGCCTTCGTCCTCGCGCCGCACCAGGTCGGCGTTATTGATGTCGTACCAGGCCCGCATCACGTAGCCGCCGTTGACCGTCACCGGCATCGTGCCGGCATGGGGAAACACGAAGCGGATGGCGGGCAGCCCGGCCAGATCGAGTTCGCGCACCATCGGCACGAAGTCGTTGCCGTCGGCCCCCAGGCCGTGCATCCAGATGATCGCGGCCGCCGGATTGGGCGCAGTTTCGATTTCGATGTTTTCGAGCAGGGTAGACATAGTCAGCAATCAGGTTGGTTGCGGGCGCAGCGCCGACTTGGGCCGGAACGCCTTGCACACCGCGGGGTCGGTTTCCATATACGGGCCGCCGATCAGGTCGACGCAATAGGGCACGGCGGCGAAGATGCCGCCGACGATTTGCCGGCCGTCGCCGTCTTTCAAGCCTTCCAGGGTTTCCTTGATGGCCTTGGGCTGGCCCGGCAGGTTCATCACCAGCGCGGCGTGGCCGCCGGCGCTTTCGCGGATCACCGCGGTCTGGCGCGACAGGATCGCGGTCGGGACGAACTGCAGGCTGATCTGGCGCATCTGCTCGCCGAAGCCCGGCATCTCCTTGGTGCCGATGGCCAGCGTGGCTTCGGGCGTGACATCGCGCCGCGCCGGGCCGGTGCCGCCGGTGGTGAGCACCAGGTGGCAGCGCTGCAGGTCCACCAGCTCGACCAGGGTCTGTTCGATGACGGCCCGCTCGTCGGGGATCAGGCGCTGCTCGAGGCGAAACGGGGTGGAGAGTGCCTTGCCCAGCCATTCGGCCAGGGCCGGCAAGCCCTTGTCCTCGTACACGCCGCCGCTGGCCCGGTCGGAAATCGACACCAGGCCAACGACCAGCACATCATTCGTCGTCGTGTTCGGCATCGTCTTCCTCGCTCTCGTCCTCGTCCCGGGCGGCTGCGCCCTTCTTGGACAAGTCCTTGAGAATCTGGAAAATCTCGCGGTAAGCCTTGGGCGGCTTGTTCTCGGCCTGCTCCTTGCGGGCATTGCGGATCAGCGCGCGCAGGTGCTGCACGTCCAGTTCCGGATGCTCTTCCAGCAGCACGGTCAGGGCCTTGTCGTCGGCCAGCAGCTTTTCGCGGCGGCGTTCAAGCGCGTGCAGCTGCGCCGTCTCGGCCTTGGACGCGCCTTTCCAGCTGTCGATGGTGCGCTGGATGACGGCCACTTCTTCCTCGTCCAGGGTGCGCATCTTCTTGCCGACGAACTGCAGCTGGCGCCGGCGCCCCTCGTGGTTGGTGATCTGCTGGCAGGCCAGGATCGCGTCGCGCACGTCCTCCGGCATCGGCACGCGCTTGACGCGGTCGCGCGGTTCGGCCACCAGCTGTTCGCCCAGCTTTTGCAGCTCGCTCATCTGGCGTTTGAGTTCTGACTTGGAGGGGCGGTCGTAATCCGGCTCGAACTCGGAGGACTGGAACCCGCAGGAACCGCGGTTTGGATTTGGCATGATGATGTCCGATAGCTGTAAAGCCGACCGGTAAAAACTGTAAACGGCTGCTATGATAACTGTTTTGACGGCCAGCCGAGAAAAACC
>CBFGOU010000932.1:0-1917 GCA_965650445.1 uncultured Oxalobacteraceae bacterium
CCGCGAGCAGGGCCACGGCCGCGCCCGCGGCGGCGCTCCAGCCGATACCGAGGCCGCGCGGCTGCCAGATGACGAAGGTGAGGGTTATCAGGAAGATGAGAAAAGCGATCAGCACGGAAGTCTTTCAGGGAGCGACGGGCACATGGATAAGCCGGGCAATGGCCCGGCTGACGTAAAGGAAGGTGGCGGTCAGGCGCCGAGTTGACCGATGCGGTCGAGTTCGGTCTTGAACTTCGCACGGTCGGATTTCAATTCCTCAAGCGGCAGGGCGAGGAAGGCTTCGATACGGGCGAGGAGGATCGCGTACGCCTTCTCGAAGGCGGCGTTGATTTCCTCTTCGGTCCCCACGACGTGGCTAGGGTCTTCGACACCCCAATGCGTACGAAGCACGGGGCCGAGGTAGGCTGGGCAGGTTTCACCGGCGGCGCTGGCGCAGACCGTTACCACGAGGTCAGGGGTGACGGGCAGGTTGTCCCAGGACTTGCTGTAGTAGCCTTCCGTGGAAATGCCTTTGCTGCCCAGCAGAGCGAGCGCCTTGTCGTTCAACTTGCCGGTCGGTTGGCTACCTGCGCTGATGGCTTGCCAGCCGGCGGGAGCCAGATGGTTGAAGACAGCTTCACTGATGAGCGAGCGGCACGAATTGCCGGTGCAAAGAAATAGTACGTTCACGGTAGACCTTTGGTTGAGAAGAAATAAGCGCAGAAAAATCAGCTCGTCTGGCTGGAAGCGATGGGCTTACATGTCGAGCCATTCTTGGGCGAACAAGGGTTGCCGCCACAGCAGTTCTCGGTCAGGAAGCCCAGCAACTGATTCATCGTGTCGAAGTTCGCTGAGTAGATGATGAAACGGCCGTCCTGGCGCGGAATTACCAGGTTGGCATGGGTAAGTTCTTTCAGATGAAAGGAAAGCGATGAGGGAGGCGTGCCGAGTGCTTCGGCAATCCTGGTTGCAGAAAGTCCTGCAGGGCCGGCCTGTACGAGCAAGCGGAAGGTTGCCAGCCTTGATTCCTGGGCGAGGGCGGCAAGCGCGGCAAGTGCGGGTTTCGTGTCCATGATCTCGTCCAAATATTTGATATTTCCAGTATAGTGGAATTGACGCCTGTTCGGCAAGCTCTCACAGGAGCGGCGCGTCCGAACGACCGATGGCGGTCAATTCTTTCTGGATAGCCAGGCGCGACAGCGTCGCAAATGGAAGCATCGAAAAGATGTCGAGGCGATTCTTGATCTCGCGGCATGTGCGGGCAAAGACTTGGCGATGCTCCTGGTCGCTCCCCACGAATGCTGCTGGATCTTCGAAGCTCCAATGCGCCGTGATCGGGTGCCCTGGCCAGCGGGGACACGCCTCGCCAGCGGCCTTGTCGCATACCGTGATCACGAAGTCCATGTGCGGAGCATCGGCAACTGCGTACTCATCCCAGCTCTTGCTGCGCAGGCCGTCGACGGGGAAGCCGAGCCGTTCGATCTGTTCGATCGCCAAGGGATGCACCGAGGTGCCCGGCTGGCTTCCTGCGCTGTAGGCGCGGCACCGGCCGGCGCTAGTCGCGTTGAGAATGGCCTCGGCAATAATGCTGCGCGAGGAGTTGCCGGTGCAAAGAAATAGTACGTTGAAAACCAAGTTGTCAGTCATGGCGGTCTCGACCTGTTCGGTTGGTTGATACGACACTTCCAAATATATCGAAACATCTTGACCGTTTGATGACAGCCAAGCTATTCTATATTCGTCGATTAACGAATAAGCGGTTGAGGGCACGTCCCGGTCTGTCGGTGCCCACGCATTTGTAGTTCGACGAAATGGGAAATGCCGAGGTTTGGCTGCGGACCAACAGAACTTGCCTGACAAGACGAGGAGAACAAGAATGAATATCAGTGAAGAACAACAACTGCCAGTGGCTGTGCTTGGAGCTGGTCCTGTAGGGCT
>CBFGOU010000933.1:0-1915 GCA_965650445.1 uncultured Oxalobacteraceae bacterium
GGTCGATGCTCGGCAGCGTGACGGCGACGAACACCGCCAGGATCCCGACCATCACGAACACGATCAGCGACTGCGCCCTCGCGACCAGCTGCGGCCCCGTCACGACGACGAGCGCCATCGCCACGACGATCGCGGAGGCGAAGACGTTGTCCCACCAGTCCGCGCCGCCGTCGCTCACGAACAGCGAGACCGCGTAGTCGCCGAACGAGACCGCGCACATCGAGCAGACGATGAGCACGGCCGACATGTAGCCCTGGTCGGACCGCACCAGCTTGGCCTCGCGGATCGGCTCACCGGGAAAGAATTCGAAACGCGCCACGGCGCCGGCCAGGTCGGTCGGTGCCTCGGGCATGGCCGAGATCGTCACATATTCGGGGCGAACGGCGCCCTCGGGCCAATCCTGCCATTCGAGCGAAGCCGGGTTCAGCCGCTCACCCACGCCGATCGGGTTCTTGGCGACCAGAATCTGGGTCTTGGCTTCCTGGACCAGCTCCGTCTGCACGATCTGCTGGGGGTCCGCCGGAGGGCCGCCACGGGTGACCAGGAATGCCGCCAGGCCGCCAGCGACTATCGCCACAAGCAACAAGATGATACGCGCCGGCTTCATGCCTCACTCCGGTTGTACGCGGGCGCAAATAGCCCAATTCCACCGGAGGAACTCTGAACGCAAAGGGTCAAAGTTTGGTTAACCGGAGCTTTGCGGATGCGGTTAACAATATGTAAATTTTAGCTTTTTGCGATCGAGGCAGCAAAAGACTTCCGCTGCGCGCGGTTTACTGGCCTGCCCGGCATCTCTACTTCAGACCGCCAGATCAGGCGACGAGGCGCTCGAAGATGATTGAATTGGAGTAGGTGAGCAGGCCCGCCAAAGCCAGGGCGATGCCATAGGGCACGCCACTCTTGTGGTCATGCAGGCGTTCCAGCCAGCGGTAGCGCGCCAGGAACGGCGTCAACGGCATGCGCCGCAGGAGCAGGATAGCGAGGGTCAACACACCACCCAGCAGCCCCGCATAAACCAGGTAAGGCAAGGTCAGGCCGAAACCGAGCCACAGCGTGGTCGCGGCCGCCAGCTTGGCATCTCCGCCGCCGATAACCCGCAGGGCGAAAAGCGAAAAGCCGACCGCCAGAACCACCAGCGCACAGGCCACATGCGTGGCGAACTGCTGCAGCGGCAGGTTGATAACGATCGCGACCACGAAAAAGCAGGCGACCAGGAACAGGACGAGCTTGTTCGATATGCGCATGGTCAGCAGATCTGAAGATGCGGCGAGCGCCATCGCAGCTGGAAACAGAAACAATGCAATCGTGGACATTCGTTCCCATCCTCGCGCCGGGCGTCGGACCTTTACTGTGTCACCGCGCCGTTAAGAAACCTCAAATAAAAAGGGAGGAGCACATGCGCTCCTCCCTTGGATCCAGATCGTGCGTGCAGGGGTGGTGTCTTACGGGACAGTCACCTTGAGGCGGCCTGCAATGCCGTTGAACAGGGTGCCCAGATTGGTACCCAAGGTCGTTGCGGCAAGGATGATACCGACAGAGATCAGAGCGGCGATAAGGCCGTATTCAATTGCGGTCGCGCCAGACTCGTCCTGCGCGAAACGTGCGAAGATGTTCATTCCCAGGCTCCATTTTTACGTCATCAAGGACGTCATCGTTCGACACGTCAAACATCGAACGAGACCAACCTAGGGGGCAGTTCTTGAAATTGCGTTAATTGAACGGCGCAGCGAACGTTCTTTCGCCGCAAATTTGCTATCATTTTCAAGGTGTTAACAGGATACGTGGCATTTTAACTATGCACACCTGGTCCTTATATATTTCATCAATATTGTTCGTTATTATAGTAATTCCAAGTTACTTTGGACCTCTTCCTGCATCTATTTTTGTCTCCACAATCTTTTCATTGAATGTTACC
>CBFGOU010000934.1:0-1910 GCA_965650445.1 uncultured Oxalobacteraceae bacterium
GCCGCTGGCGAAGTTCACGCTCCAGCTGCCGCCGCCGACCCAGCCCACCAGCGCGGGCGACCAGACCGGGCGGCCGACATTGCGCCCCGGCGCCCAGCACCAGCGCTGGTTGACCATCACCCAGCGGCCGTAGTGGAAGGGCGCGTAGCCCCAGGGCGCATTGTCGACCCAGGTCCAGCCCCAGGGAGCGAGATAGGTCCAGCGGCCGTCGCGGTAGGGTGCCCAGCCGGAGGCCACATTGCGCGGTATCCACAGCGGGCCGTATTCGGCGTCGTCGCGCCAGCTGCCGTTCTGGTCCAGTTCCTCGTACCCGGTCATTTCGCTGGTGACATAGCGTTCCGACACGGCGCGCTCGTCGCGGCGGTCGCGCAGCAGCGCCCAGTCGTCGAAGCCGTCGCGCAGGGCCCGGGCGGGGGGGAGGCCGGCCTGCTGCTGTTCGGCGGGGGGGCGGGCGCGCACGGTCCGCGTCGAGCCCGCGCCGTCGACGCTGGCCACGCCTTCGAATACATTGACCACGCTGGTGTCGGGCTGGCGCTCGGCGTCGACCCGGAAGCGGCCCGGTTCCTGCAGGCGCACGCGGCCTTGCGGGGTGGACAGTTCGAAGCCGCGCAGCACGTCGGGATTGCGCACGCGCACGCTGACGCTGCCGTAATGCAGGTGCAGGCGCAAGGTGTCGTCGTCGAGCTCGACCACTTCCAGGGCCGAATCGCCGTCGAGCCGGATGGCGGTCGAGCCGACCCGCAGCTCGGTGCGCGCGCCGCGCGCGGTGGTGATCTGGTTGTTCGACGTCACCGGCCAGTTGACCAGCGCCGCGTCGGCCTGTTCGCCCACCTCGGTGCTGATGTTGACCTGTCCCTCGGCCACCGAAATGCGCCCGACCCGGCCCGGCACGTCGGCCAGCGCAAGCGTGGACAGGGCCGACAACGCCAGCAGCGTGACAGTTTTGGCGAGACGGTTACTCATGATGGGCTCCAGAGGGAACGACTGAACGAAAGGCGCGCGCACTGCGCGCTTGTATTTATTTAACGCCGCAGGCAGCGGGCGGACAACCCGGGTTACAGAAAGTTGCACATGATGTTCATGCCTGCGCGCCGCGTTTCACAAAAAACAAGGCCGTGCCGATCAACATAAGCACGGCACCGAAAAAACGGTTCTGTTTCCTGACCGCGCGCGCATCGCGGAAAAACCGCTGCATGGAGGCGGCCAGCAAGGCGTAGCTGTGCATGACGATGGTGTCGATGGTAACCATGGTGAGGCCGAGAATGGCCAGCTGGGGCAGCAGCGGCGCGTGCCGGGTGATGAATTGCGGCAGCACGGCGACCATGAAGATGATGCCTTTGGGATTGGTGGCGTTGGTCAGAAAGCCGGTCAGGGCGCGCTTGCCGAACGAGGGCACGGTGGCAGCGGTGACGCCGCCGGCGCCGGGCATGGGCGCCGCTTGCGCGCGCCACTGGCAGATGCCCAGGTAGATCAGGTACAGCGCGCCGACCGTCTTGACGATATTGAACGCCAGTTCGGAGGCCAGCAGCAGCGACCCGACCCCGGCCCCGGCGATCAGCAGCACCAGCAGCAGGCCGCATTGCAGGCCCAGCACGGTGGCGCTGGCTTTTTTCAGGCCATAGGCCAGGCCATGGGTCATCGACAGCACCGCGCCCGAGCCCGGCGAAATGGCGATCAGCGTGGCGGCGATGACGAAGGTGATCCAGGTCGACAGGAGCATGGCGCGCAATGATTGGAGCTGGAAACGACGCGCGGCCACCGAAAACGGCGGCCGCGCACGGTACTACCGGATGCTGCTGAATCGACTTACTTCTTCTTTGGATTGACGGCAGCCTTGAGGGTTGCGCCAGCCGAGAATTTTGGGGTCTTCGAAGCAGCGATCTTGATTGGCGCGCCGGTCGCTGGATTGC
>CBFGOU010000935.1:0-1909 GCA_965650445.1 uncultured Oxalobacteraceae bacterium
ATGCTGGAGGTGCTGCGCGACATGCTGACGGCTGCGAGGTGCGCACCGAGAGCGACGCCCGCAGCGCCCTGCAGGCGCTGGCCGGCCAGGCGCCGGACCTGCTGATCTGCGACCTGTCGATGCCGGACATGGATGGCATCGAATTCATGCAGGCGGCCGCACTGGCCGGTTTCAGCGGCGCGCTGCTGTTATTGTCGGGCATGGACAGCGGCGTGCGCATGGCCGCCGAACACCTGGCCCGGGCGCACGGACTGAACGTCATCGCCACCGCCAAGAAACCGCTGGCGCTGGCGCAGCTCGACACCATCCTGGGCGCGCTGCGCGCGGGTAAAACCGGCTACGACGGGAATTCGTACAATCTCACGCCCTTTTTTAGAAAATAGGTTATTATTTCGGCTAAATCCCCGCCTGACACCCTCTTGCAGCCCTCCATATATTGAATTTGCGCACACTGCCTCCACCTCTGTGTTGCAAGAAAAAAAAGGAAGCTGGCTGGCGACACGAAGGGGATCTCGAAAATTCCGCCGCGCAGTAGGTTTTTCGAGATCCCTTTAAGCAGGGTCGGCTTTCCCCCAGGCGTTATTGACCCCTTACCTCTCACTGAGGAAAACATGAGCGAAAATATCAAACACATTAGCGATGCATCCTTCGAAGCGGACGTGCTCAAATCCGAGCGTCCCGTGCTGGTCGATTTCTGGGCCGAGTGGTGCGGTCCCTGCAAGGCCATCGGCCCGATCCTCGAAGAAGTCGCCAAGGAATACGACGGCAAGATTCTGATCGCCAAGATGGATGTGGACGCCAACCAGCAGGTACCGGCCAAGTTCGGCATTCGCGGCATCCCGACCCTGATCCTGTTCAAGAACGGTGTCGCCGCTGCCCAGAAGGTCGGCGCCATGGCCAAGGGCCAGCTGACGTCCTTCATCGACAGCAATATCTGAATTAAAGAATAACAACAACGCGACGGCGGCGCGCCCGCACTGCCGTCTAGTCTGGCCGGGAAGCGGAGCAGCCTCGACTGCTCTCTTCCCCACTTGATTAACCCACGCAGTTCCCTCCCCTACCTTTACTTCCCGTCACGGGACTCAACACATGCATTTATCTGAACTGAAGGCAATGCACGTCTCCGCTCTCCTGGAGATGGCGATCGGCCTCGATATCGACAACGCAGCCCGCCTGCGCAAACAAGAGCTGATGTTCGCGATTCTGAAAAAGCGCGCGAAATCGGGCGAACAGATTTTCGGCGACGGCGCCCTCGAAGTGCTGCCGGACGGCTTCGGCTTCCTGCGCTCGCCCGACGCCAGCTACATGGCCTCCACCGACGATATTTACATTTCGCCTTCGCAGATCCGCCGCTTCAATCTGCATACCGGCGACTCGATCGAAGGCGAAGTGCGCACGCCGAAAGACGGCGAACGCTATTTCGCCCTGGTCAAGGTCGACAAGGTCAACGGCGAATCGCCGGAAGCGTCGAAGCACCGCATCCTGTTTGAGAACCTGACCCCGCTGCACCCGAACGAGCCGCTGCGCCTCGAGCGCGAGATGAATGGCCAGGAAAACATTACCGGCCGCATCATCGACCTGATCGCGCCGATCGGCAAGGGCCAGCGCGGCCTGCTGGTGGCCTCGCCCAAGTCGGGCAAGTCGGTGATCCTGCAGCACATCGCCCACGCCATCACCGCCAACCATCCCGACTGCACCCTGATCGTGCTGCTGATCGACGAGCGCCCGGAAGAAGTGACGGAGATGCAGCGTTCGGTGCGCGGCGAAGTGGTCGCCTCGACCTTCGACGAACCGGCCACGCGCCACGTGCAGGTCGCCGAGATGGTGCTGGAAAAAGCCAAGCGCCTGGTCGAAATGAAGAAGGACGTGATCATCCTGCTGGACTCGATCACCCGCCTGGCGCGCGCCT
>CBFGOU010000936.1:0-1909 GCA_965650445.1 uncultured Oxalobacteraceae bacterium
CGTGCGAAGGCACCGGCTACGAAATCGGCTCGATGTCGATCATCAAGGGCGCACGTAACCTGAGCAACGCCAAGAAATTCTACGACTGGGCGCTCACCGCCTCGGCGCAGGAACTGGGCGCGGCGGCCAAGCAGTTCCAGCTGCCGTCGAACAAGGATGCCAAGGTCGATCCGCGCGTGCCTGACGTCAAGCGCATCAAGATGATCAACTACGACTTCGAGAAGTACGGCAAGGCCGCGGAG
Source organism: uncultured Oxalobacteraceae bacterium (assembly GCA_965650445.1). GTDB lineage: Bacteria > Pseudomonadota > Gammaproteobacteria > Burkholderiales > Burkholderiaceae_D > Telluria_A. The sequence continues at coordinate 243 of CBFGOU010000936.1, forward strand.
CGCAAGCGCCTGCTCGAGCGTTGGGAACGCGAAGTCAACGGCAGCAGCAACTAAGCAGCACCGCGAGGGCGCGGCGCCCACCACGGCGCCGCGCCTGTTGGCAATGACCCCAGGCCCCGGCCTGCGCAACGGAAGACAAGCATGAAACAAAAGACTCTTTACGCCGACGCGGCATCGGGCTGGGCATTGCTCGCCATCGTCGCCTCCCTGTTCCTGCCATGGTACGGCTTGCAGGACAATTTCAACTGGACACGCGACTATGCCGCCGTGTTCGGCAATATCGATGCGGCCAATGGCTGGCTGCAAGCGATCGAATTCCAGCGGCCGTGGCTGCTGGTGCCGCTGCTCGCACCGCTGGCCGCCGGCCTCGGCCTGCTGCTGTGCAAAGCGCGCCGCACCCAGGGCTTGCTGCTGGCCGCGGCCGGTATCATCGGCATGGCCGGCTTGCTCGGCGCCGGCTTCGCCATCGGGACGCAGGGCTGGAACTGGTTCGGCCTGCAGGACGGGCCGCTGGCCTTGCCGATCGGGCAGTTCGGCATGGGCTGGGGCGCGATCGTCGTGCTGGTGGCCTTGCTGATGCTGACGGCAACCGGCATCGCCCGCCTCGGCTATTTCCAGGGCAATGAATTCGTGTCCGGCGCGGTGCTGCTGTGCGCCGCACTGCTGATCCTGTTCATCGCCTACCCGGTGGTGAAATCGCTGGCCGGCGCCTTCCTCGACGAGAACGGCGCCTTCAGCCTGGCCGAAGCCTGGGCCCGCATGTCCAGCTCGCGGGTATGGAACCTGGGTTGCCTGAGCGGCCGTCCAAGCTGCGGCGTGGCCTGGAATACCCTGGGCCTGGGACTGGCCACGGCCTTCGGCACCACGGTGCTGGGCACCCTGCTGGCCCTGCTGACCGAGCGCTCGCTGGGCGCACGCTCCAAACCCCTGGTGCGGATCATGTCGATTCTGCCCATCGTCACGCCGCCGTTCGTGGTGGGCCTGGGCCTGATCCTGCTGTTCGGCCGCGCCGGCATCGTCAATCAATTGCTGGAACAAATGTTCGGCATAGAACCGTCGCGCTGGTTCTACAGCGCCAAGGGCGTATGGCTGGCGCAAATGATCGCGTTCACCCCCATCGCCTACCTGATGATGCGCAGCGTGACGCAAGCCATCGCCCCGACCCTGGAAGAAGCTGCGCAAACCCTGCGCGCCAAGCCGATGCGCGCCTTCCTGACCGTGACCCTGCCCCTGCTCGGACCTGGCCTGGCCAACGCCTTCCTGGTTGGCTTCATCGAATCGATGGGCGACTTCGGCAATCCGATCGTGGTGGGCGGCCAGTTCGCCGTGCTGTCGACCGAAATCTTCTTCGCCATCGTCGGCGCCCAGCTCGACCCGGGCCGCGCCGCCTCGCTGGCGCTGATCCTGAGCGCCTTCGCCCTGACCGTGTTCGCCCTGCAGCGCGTGGCGCTCGGCAAGGCCAGCTATACCAGTATGTCGGGCAAGGGCGATAACGGCATTCCGCCGGCCCTGCCGACCCCGGTACGCCGGTTTGCGATGGGCGTGGCCATGCCCTGGCTGGCCTTCACCGCGGTGATCTACCTGTTCGCGTTCGCCGGCGGCTTCGTGCAGACCTGGGGCCGCGACTACAGCCTGACCCTGCAGCACTTCCAGACCGGCTTCGGCTT
>CBFGOU010000937.1:0-1907 GCA_965650445.1 uncultured Oxalobacteraceae bacterium
ATATCGACCCCCACCACGTCGGCCACGCTGGCCGCGTCGATCCAGTACTGGCGCGACGAGCAGAATTCGGAGTCGTCGTCGTCCTCCCAGTTCTTCATGAACAGGCCGACCACCTCGTAGCCCTGTTCCTTCAGCATCCATGCGGCCACCGACGAATCGACCCCGCCCGACATGCCGATCACGACTTTCTGTTTGCGTGCGCTCATTTACGTCACATCCGTTTTCAGCGTCAGGCCACCCTCGAACACCGACGAGTGGGTGTGCAGCAGGTCCAGCGGGGCGCGCTTGCCGGCCAGGTAATCGTCCACGCATTGCAGCATCAGCGGGCTGCGGTGGCGTTCCTGGCAGGCCGCCATCTCGTCGCGCGTCATCCACAAGGTGCGCAGGATGCCGTGATCGAGCGGGCGGTCGTAGCTGGCGCCGGCCTTGCCGCAGAAGGTGAAACGCAGATAGGTCACATCGGTGCCGCGCCGCTTGGAGCAGTAGCGCGACATGTACATGCCCACCAGCGCCTCCGGCGTGAAATCGTGCGCGGTTTCCTCCATCACTTCGCGCACGACCGCCTGCTCCAGCGTCTCGAGCGGGTCGAGATGGCCGGCCGGCTGGTTCAGGCGAACCCCTTCGCTGGTCTCTTCCTCGATCAGCAGGAATTTGCCGTCACGCTCGATGATGGCGGCAACGGTCACGGATGGTTTCCAGGTGTGCGGCATGCGTGTGTCCTTCGAAATGAGCCGTCATTCTACCTTGGTGCGCATGAGCGCGTGCTTGGTCGGCTGGCCCCCGGGCGATGTTATTAAATCGAGTAGAACATCCAGAAACAACAGTCGAGTAAAAGCAGGGTGTATTTAAGTGTAAGATTGTGGACAGATTATCAATTTGGAGGCGTTCATGAGAATTGGCATTCCGGCCGAAACGAGACCGGGTGAAACACGTGTAGCCGCAACTCCCGAAACGGTAAAAAAGCTCGCCGCCAGGCACCAGATCATCGTCCAGGCGGGCGCGGGCCTGCAAGCCTCGGTCATCGACGAGGCGTATGCGGCGGCCGGCGCCACCATCGGCACGGCGGCCGAGGCCTTCGGCGCCGACATTGTGCTCAAGGTGCGCGCCCCCAGCGCCGACGAACGCGCCCTGATGAAGGCTGACGCCGTGCTGATCGGCATGCTCAACCCTTTCGATGGCGAGAACATCGCCGCCATGGCCGCCGCGCGCCTGCAAGCCTTCGCGCTCGAAGCGGTGCCGCGCATCACCCGTGCCCAGTCGATGGACGTGCTGTCCTCGCAGGCCAACATCGCCGGCTACAAGGCGGTCATGATGGCCGCCAACACCTACCAGCGTTTCATGCCGATGCTGATGACCGCCGCCGGCACCGTCAAGGCCGCGCGCGTGCTGATCATGGGCGTGGGCGTGGCCGGCCTGCAGGCCATCGCCACCGCCAAGCGCCTTGGCGCGGTGATCGAAGCGTCCGACGTGCGCCCGCCCGTCAAGGAACAGGTCGAGTCGCTCGGCGCCAAGTTCATCGACGTGCCCTACCTGACCGACGAAGAGAAAGAAATCGCCAAGGGCGCAGGCGGCTATGCGCGGCCGATGCCGGCCGACTGGATGCGCCGCCAGGCCGAACTGGTGCACGAACGCGCCAAGCTGGCCGACATCATCATCACCACCGCGCTCATTCCCGGGCGCGCCGCGCCGGTGCTGATCTCCGAAGACACGGTCAAGGCCATGAAGCCCGGTTCGGTGATCGTCGACCTGGCGGTCTCGCAGGGCGGCAACTGCCCGCTGTCCGAAATCAACAAGACCGTCACCCGGCACGGCGTGCACATCATCGGCGAACCCGATCTGGGCACCCTTGTGGCCGCCGACGCCTCCGCGCTGTACGCGCGCAACGTGCTCGACTTCCTCAAGCTCGT
>CBFGOU010000938.1:0-1906 GCA_965650445.1 uncultured Oxalobacteraceae bacterium
GGCCAGCGCCATCAGGTCGCCGGTGCGCTGCTTCTGGTAGAACGACGGGCCCTGGGCCGACAGGCGCGCGTAAAAGCGTGTGCGCAGTTCGACCCCGAGCTGGTAGGCGGCCGCGTAAAGACGCATGCGCCAGCTTACGCGCAGCAGGTAAATGGCCAGGCCCATGCCGAGCAGCTGCAGCAGGCCGCTGGTCAATTCGCCGCTGGAGATGCGGTGCGCCGCCATGGCGTCGATCAGTGCGCCGATCTTGCGCGGGATGAGGACCGTGAAGACGGCCACGCCGATCAGCATGAATGCGGAAGACAGATACGCGCCCCAATGGCGACGCACGAACCCGCCCACCAGCCGGAATAAACTCATTCAACAATCCTTGTCCGCACGTGCGAGAAAACAACGGGAAAAACGAAACGTAAACGAAAAAACGGGCCGAAGCCCGTCAATTTACTATGTTTGCAGCGCCGCTGCAGGGACATCGAATTACTTCTTCTTGCGCGACTTCGGCGTCAGCATATCGAGCTGCTTGTCCTGGGTCTGCACGGCCGGCTTGTGCGCTTCGACCGGTTCGATCCCGCTGAACTTCAGCTCCGGTGCGCCTTCCGACACCACCGGCGCTGCCGACAGCACTGGAATTTCGGGCTGCGTCACCGCTTCGCTGACCGCCTCGACGATCGGCTTGGCCTTGACCGCTTCAGGTGCCGGCACGACTTCGTCCACCAGATCCGGGGTTGGCGCCACCGCTTCTGCTGGCGCAGCGGCTGCCGGTGCGACGTCGACCTGGGCCTCGACTTCCACCTCGGCCACCGGGGTGGGCGGCACCACCGACAACTGGGTTACCGCGGCCAGCTGCGGCGCTGACAGGGCAGTGGCCGGCGCGGCCGCCTTGAGCAGGTCGCTCTGGACGCTGCTGGCGATGGAAAACAAACTGCTGCCATAGGCCAGCAGGGTGTCGAAACCGATTTGCGACTGGGTCGTGAGCGTGATCAGGTCGCGCGGGTCCTTGGCGCTGATCAGCTGGTGCAGCGTTGCCGCCGACTTTTCCAGCGTGGCACGGCCGGTCGACAGGTTCAGGGCAATCACCTTCTCGGTGCTCTCAACAACTTTGCTGGTGAAGGTGCGCATGTAATCAAGCTGCGTCTCCACCTGGGCCTTGCGTGCTGCGGAAAACTTTTCTGGAAGTGTACTCATCGTTTTTCCTTGGGAATGTTTATGACGCGCTGCAATATCTCTAGTCTATCCATGATTGGCAGTGTTGAAAAGCACAATTTAATGGAATCGATAAGCAATTTATTGCATTGCAGCACCCGTTACCCGCCGTGGATAAGGTGCGCGCCCCCGGGTTTATTGCTGCGATACAAACCGTACCAAACTAGCTACAATCGGGGCGTTCCCCTGACCTTGGAGTGCGCATGGATTTCGTCATCCGTAATGCCAGCCTGCCCGACGGGCGCCGCCAGATCGATATCGCCATCGAGGACGGACGCATCGCCGCGCTCGGCGAGCGCCTGCCGCTGCGGGGCGCGCGCGAACTTGACGCCGAAGGCGATCTGGTCACGCCGCCCTTCGTCGACGCGCATTTTCACATGGATGCCACGCTCAGCTACGGCCTGCCGCGCGTGAACGCCAGCGGCACGCTGCTCGAAGGCATCGCGCTGTGGGGGGAACTCAAGCCCGAGCTGACCCAGGCCGCCCTGGTCGAACGCGCCATGCAGTACTGCGACTGGGCGGTGGCGCGCGGCCTGCTGGCGATCCGCTCGCACGTGGACATCTGCGATGACCGCCTGCTCGCGGACACGATCAGTAAAGCTGCGGACCACGTCGAGCGAGACGTCGGCCTCGAGCAGCGCGCGGCGCACTTCGCGCATCGCGGCATCGACATCGGCTTCCGACAGCGAACCGCGGCCCGTCA
>CBFGOU010000939.1:0-1906 GCA_965650445.1 uncultured Oxalobacteraceae bacterium
AGGCCGATGTAGTGGATCGGCTTGTTGCCCACGTGGCGCAGGGTCTGCAGCACCGGCAGGATCTTGTCGCCGCGCACGGCGATCTCCAGCGCCAGCGGAATCATGCAGTCGATCAGGGGATCGACCAGGCTGGTGGCCAGTTCGGCGGCCGGGGTGTCGGCCGTGGTGCCCGGCAGCGTCGGCGTGAGCGGCGCTTCGTCCGCAGCGTCGGGCGCGGCGCCGGACAGGTCCAGCACCGGCTCCTGGCGCGCCTCGCCGCTGCGCATCAGCACATCGTCGTGTTCGGACGAGAAGGCGCGCTCCACGCTTTTCTTGGCTTTGTGTTCCTGCCATTTGTTATAGGCGAAGACACCGGCGACGAATACCGTCGCGGCGCCGATCAGGCTGATTTGAAGATCTGTCATGCTGCTTGTGCCTCGGTAGCGAAATTTGCGGCGGACTCCATGTCCACCGCCACAATGCGCGATACACCCTGCTCCTGCATCGTCACACCGATCAGTTGATTGGCCATCTCCATCGCGATTTTATTATGCGAGATGAATAGGAATTGAGTTTGGTCCGACATGCGCTTGACCATGCGGCAGAAGCGCTCGGTGTTGGCGTCGTCGAGCGGCGCGTCCACCTCGTCAAGCAGGCAGAACGGCGCCGGATTCAGGCGGAACATCGAAAACACCAGCGCGGTCGCGGTCAGCGCTTTTTCGCCACCGGACAGCAGGTGGATGGTGGCGTTCTTTTTGCCGGGCGGCTGGGCCATGACCTGCACGCCCGAATCGAGGATCTCGTCGCCGGTCATGACCAGCTTGGCGTTACCGCCGCCGAACAGGATCGGGAACAGCTCGGAGAAATGATGGTTGACGCGGTCAAAGGTATCCTGCAGCAGGTCGCGCGTTTCGCGGTCGATGCGCGCGATCGCGTCTTCCAGCGTGGTGATCGCTTCGACCAGGTCGCGGTTCTGCGCGTCCAGGAAGTTCTTGCGCTCGGACGCCTGCGCCAGTTCGTCCAGCGCGGCCAGGTTGACCGCGCCCAGCGCCGCGATGGCGTTGGTCAGGCGCGTCACTTCGCCCTGCAGGTAGGACGGCTTCATGTCCGGCTGGAGCTTTTCCGTCAGCGCCGCTTCGTCCGCGCCGGTGCTCTTTAGCGCTTCGTCGAACTGCTCCTGGTTCAGGCGCGCGGCCTGCTCCTTGAGCTGCATTTCGGTGATCTTGTCGCGCTGCGGCTGCAGGCTGCGTTCGGCCTGCATGCGGCTTTCCTCGGCGGCGCGCAGCTGCTGGGTGATCTGGTCGAGTTCATGGCGCGCGTCCGACAGCGCCTTCTCCTGCGCGCTGCGGCGCTCCAGCAGCTCCTGCAGGCCGTCGTTGGCGGCGCCGCTTTCCAGCGCTTCGAGTTCCTGGCGTCCCAGTTCGATGCTTTCGCCGACCTGCCCGGCCTGCTCTGCGGCGGTGGCGATATTGCGCTTGAGTTCTTCGATGCGCGAGCGCTGCGATTTCTCGGCAAACTGGGCTTCCTGTGCGGCGCGTTCGAGTTCGCGCAGTTTGTCGCGCGCGTCGGCCAGGGCCTGTTCCTTGTTGAGGAAATCGGTCTGGCAGTCTTCGTGCGCGCCCTGCAGTTCGGCCAGCGCCATGTCGAGCTGTTCGAACTGCTCTTCCGACTCGGCGCGGATCTGCTGCTGCTCGGCTTCCTGCGCGGCGATTTCGGCCAGGTCGGCGGCGATCTGCGTGCTGCGCTGGTTGAAGCGCGCCTCAATCTCGGACTGCTTGACGACGTCGATCTGCAGCGCGTGCACCGATTGCGTCAGCGCGGCGCTGCGCTGGCGTGCCTCCTGCAGGCGCCGGGCCAGGTCGGCCGCGGCGGCCTCGGCGCGCACGGCGCGCGCGCGCGCTTCGTCGGCCAGCATGGCTTGCGCGCG
>CBFGOU010000940.1:0-1904 GCA_965650445.1 uncultured Oxalobacteraceae bacterium
GTGGCCCTGATCACCGAGTGGCAAAACCATGACGGCAAGGTCGAGCAGCGCGACGCGTCGTCCGACCTGGGCGGCACCATGCGCCTGGGCGCGCAAGCCTGCGCCGTCAATCCCGGCACCCTGGCGGCCGAAATCTACGGCAGCGTCGTGACCGAGCGCCATCGTCACCGCTACGAAGCCAACAACCACTACCTGTCGCGCGTGGAAGAGGCCGGCCTGATCGTATCGGCCCGCACCCCCACCGAATCCCTGTGCGAAATCATGGAATTGCCGCGCAGCGGAGACAACGGCCACCCATGGTATATGGGCGTGCAGTTCCACCCTGAATTCAAGTCGACCCCGCGCAGCGGCCATCCGCTGTTCACCTCGTTCATCAAGGCCGCGCTGGCGCACAAGGCCGCCCACAGCCAGTCCAAGGCAGCCAATGCCGAGCTGGCATTGCAAGGAGACGCAGCATGAAGCTTTGCGGTTTTGACGTCGGGCTCGAGCAGCCGATTTTCCTCATCGCCGGCACCTGTGTGATCGAATCGCGTCAGATGGCGCTCGACACGGCCGGCACCCTGAAGGAAATCACTGCGGCCCTGGGCATCCCCTTCATCTATAAATCCTCGTTCGACAAGGCCAACCGTTCCTCGGGCAGTTCCTACCGCGGCCTGGGGATGGAAAAGGGCCTGGAGATCCTGGCCGACGTCAAGCGCGAAATCGGCGTGCCGGTTCTGACCGACATCCACACGATCGAAGAAATCCCGGCCGTCGCGGCCGTGGTCGACGTGCTGCAAACCCCGGCCTTCCTGTGCCGCCAGACCGACTTCATCGTCGCCTGCGCGCAATCGGGCCTGCCGGTCAATATCAAGAAGGGCCAGTTCCTCGCCCCCGGCGACATGAAAAACGTCATCGACAAGGCCAGAGCCGCCGCCAAGGCAGCCGGCCTGAACGAAGACAACTTCATGGCCTGCGAGCGCGGCGTGTCTTTCGGCTACAACAACCTCGTTTCCGACATGCGCTCACTGGCGATCATGCGGGAATCGAACTGCCCGGTCGTGTTCGATGCGACCCATTCGGTACAGCTGCCGGGCGGACAAGGCACCTCATCAGGTGGCCAGCGCGAGCACATCCCCGTGCTCTCGCGCGCAGCCGTGGCAGCCGGTATCGCCGGCCTGTTCATGGAAACGCACCCGAACCCGGCGCAAGCCTTATCCGACGGACCGAACGCGGTCCCGCTGGGGCGCATGAAGGAACTGCTGTCGACCCTGGTCGACCTTGACCGCGTGGTCAAGAAAGCTGGTTTCCTCGAATCGAGCTTCACCGCCTGACCACGGCATTCCAGGGCTTGTAACGGGTTCGTCCATCGGCCGGTTCCACACGGACCGGCCCGCCATTTTCTTACCATTGGAGAATTAAATGAGTGCTATCGTTGATATTATCGGCCGTGAAGTGATCGACTCGCGCGGCAACCCTACCGTCGAATGCGACGTGCTGCTCGAATCGGGCGTGATGGGCCGCGCCGCCGTACCGTCGGGCGCCTCGACCGGTTCGCGCGAAGCGATCGAACTGCGCGACGGCGACAAGAGCCGCTACTTCGGCAAGGGCGTGCTGAAGGCTTGCGAAAATATCAATACCGAAATTTCCGAAGCGATCATGGGTCTGGATGCCAACGAACAGGCTTTCCTGGACCGCACCTTGATCGACCTCGATGGCACTGAAAACAAGAGCCGCCTGGGCGCCAACGCCATGCTGGCGGTGTCGATGGCCGTGGCCAAGGCTGCCGCTGAAGAAGCCGGCCTGCCGCTGTACCGCTACTTTGGCGGTTCGGGCGCGATGCAAATGCCGGTACCGATGATGAACGTCATCAACGGCGGCGCACACGCCGACAACAACCTGGACATCCAGGAATTCATGATCAT
>CBFGOU010000941.1:0-1900 GCA_965650445.1 uncultured Oxalobacteraceae bacterium
TTGTTTCCAGCAGCGTTCCCGGCGCCAGCAGCGACACCAGTTCCTTGTCGACCGTTTTCGGCGGCGCCGTGTCCGGCCTGGTGACATCGTCCTGCCGGTCCCCCGACTCAGGCACGGTGTCGTCCGTGTGCGATGGCGCGTCCGGCGCGGGCGTGGTGCCCGAAGTGCCGCTCATGCCGCCGTTGCTCGCGTCCGGACCGGCCGGCGTGTTAATTTCCACAATCGTCGGCAACGGTGCGGTGCTGTGCGGGCCGTCTTGAGCTCCGCTCACCGGCTGGGTGCCGGCGGTCGAGCCGATGCCGTTGAAAAATCCACCGGTGCTGCTCAGGTTAATGGTCGGCGCGCCTGCCCGCGTGCCCGAATCAAATCCGCCGCCCAGGGACAGCGCGGACGGGTTGCCGCCGCCGGCCGTGCCGGACTGCCCGGCCGGAGCAGGCACGTAGACGCCTTCCGAGTCAGGGGGGAGGGCGCTGTCGAGCAACTCGACGGACGGCTCGTCGTTCGATACCGGCAAGCGCGCCACGTCGGAAATCCGGTTACCGCAGCGCGTGCGCATTTCGCTGGTGCCGTCGGTCAGCAGCGCTTCCCCCTTGGCCAGCATGACTTTCCTGGCGGTCCAGTACACCTTGTCGCCGATCCGGTACGACACATGCACCGCGCGGGCATGCTCCACCCGGGTCACGCGCGCCGCGGCGACATTGATGCCGGCATAGTGGGCGGCGACGACACTGTCCTGTTTGATAACATTGATCAGTTCGTTCTTGCTGTGCACGCCACCGGCAACCACCGAATGCGGATAGATCAGCCGTGCGCTGCGCGCTGGCGCCGTAGCCGGGGCAGCGCCGCCGGCCGTCACGGCCGGGGCCGCCGAGGAGGAAATGGTCATCGGCCGGGGATTGCGCGCCGCAAATTCATGATCATTCACATACACCAGCGCGCCGGCCACCACCAGGCCGATCGCCGGCACGGACAGCAAGTACTTGCGTAGCTTGGACCTGGACTGGAAATGGCGATAGGCACTGATAGTCATGGGGATGCGGGATCTCTGGACAATTTCTTCAGGTTATCATTATTTCCAATAGTAAATCTATATTTTTTTGGGAAATTTTAGTTGGTGTTGTGTCCACACCATTGTGAGAGGTCGGCGTGGGCGGCGAAAAAGTTGAGGCGAGTACGGGTTTGAGTGACAATCGACTCGACAGCGCCACTGGCGGCGCGCCGGAGCACCCCTTATGCAACACAGCACCATGGAACACCAGGGCGCGCGGATCGACTGCGACCTGCTCGTCGTCGGTGGCGGCATCAACGGCGTGGGCATAGCCCGCGATGCCGCCGGGCGCGGGCGGTCGGTGGTGCTGTGCGAAAAGGACGATCTCGCCTGGACCAGATCACCCGGCACCGCGTCATCCTCGCCTCCCACACCTCGTCGGCGTCGAGCAAACTGATCCACGGCGGCCTGCGCTACCTGGAACATTTCGAATTCGGCCTGGTCCGGAAGGCCCTGATCGAGCGCGAAGTGCTGCTGCGCAGCGCGCCCCACATCATGTGGCCGCTGCGCTTCGTGATGCCGCACGACGAAGGCCAGCGCCCGGCCTGGCTGATCCGCGCGGGCCTGTATTTATATGACAGCCTGGCGCGGCGCGAATTTCTACCCGGCTCGCGCGCGCTGGCGCTGGCAGGCCACCCGGCCGGCGCCCCGCTCAAGGGGCGCTTTACGCGCGCCTTCGAGTATTCCGACGGCTGGGTTGACGATGCCCGCCTGGTGGTGCTGGCCGCGCTCGACGCGCGCGAACGCGGCGCCCGCATCCTGACCCGGACCACCTGCGGCGCGCTGCGGCGCACGGCCACCCACTGGCAGGCCACCCTGACCCGGCCGGACGGGCAGGCGACGCAAGTGAGC
>CBFGOU010000942.1:0-1898 GCA_965650445.1 uncultured Oxalobacteraceae bacterium
AGGTGCAGCAAATTGGTCAGGCGCCGCTCGCCGCCGCTTTCCCGCAGCAGGCGCGCCGGCAGCCCCAGTTCGTGCACGAAGCGGCGCAGCATGGCCAGCACGCCCTGGCGCTGCCACACCACGTGCAGGGCCTTGAGCTGCTCGATGCGCTCTTCCCACGCCACCTCGTCGGCCGACAGGCGCGCCAGTTCGGCCAGCGCCAGGCCGGCCGTGCGGGTGGCGAAGGCGGCGCGCGCCAGCGAACCGTCGAGCGGACTGGCCACGGCATGCAGCCAGCGCAGCACGTCGGCCGCCTCGATGCTGTCGATGACGGAGTCTTTGTCGGACAGGTACACGCTGGGCACCATGCGCTCGGCCAGCGCGCGCCGGATTGCGGCGGCCTCGCGCCGGTCGCGCACGAGGATCGCGATATCGGCCGGCATCAGACGGCGGAAGCTGTCGTTCTCGCGAAAGCCAACGTCAGGGTCGTTGAGCAGCTTGACGATATGCTCGGCACTGTGATGGGCGAAGTACGCGCGGTAATCGTCGGCCGACAGGTCGTCGTGATCGCAGCTGCACACGGCCAGGGCCTGGTACGGCCCGGCCACGCCGACCAGCCGCTCGGCCTTGTCCACCGCCTTGACCGGCTCGAACGGCAGCGGATTGACATCTCCCTGGCGGAAGCGGAACGCTCCGGCGGCAAAGCCCGGATGGCCGTCATGCGGTTCGGCGTGCAGGAACAGCTGGTTGACCGCCCGCACCAGCGCCGCCGTGGAACGGTAGTTGGTACCAAGCTGGTAATGCCGCCCCTCGGTGGCCCGGCGCGCGGCCAGGTAGCTGTGGATGTCGGCGCCGCGAAAGCCGTAGATCGACTGCTTGGGGTCGCCGATCAGGAACAGGCCGCGCGCCGGATCGTTATCGGCCACGCGGTACAACAGATTGAAAATCGCGTACTGGTCCGGCGAGGTATCCTGGAATTCATCCACCATCGCCACCGGGTATTGCGCCGCGATGCGCTGGCGCAGCGCCTCGCCGTTCGGCCCTTCCAGCGCCGCTTTCAGGCGTTCGAGCATGTCGGCGAAACCGAACTGGCGGCTCTTGCGCTTCAGGTCGGCCATGCGCCGCGCGATGCTCACGGCGGCATGGCGCGTCAAAGCATGCGCCAGCGGGTCGATCGCCTGCAAGCCTTGCAGCAGGCTGCCGGTGCAGTCGAAACATTCCGGCACATCGGTCCAAAAATCCTTGCTGAAGGCATCCATGATGCCCTCGCGTGTCAGGCGCTTCCAGGCCGTGTCGCTGAGCGCCGGCATCACCGCCTCGGGATCGCTGGCCCAGGCACGCAGGGCGTCGAACCACTTGACCAGCGAGTCCGCCCGCAGCTTGTTCCCGTTGAAGCATTTGGGCGCCAGCGCGCGCTGGGCGGCGATCCACTGCTCCATGGCGTTGGCGCGCCCGGTCCAGCCATCCTTCAGGCGCGCCAGTTCGGCGGCCTGCGCGCGCTGCATGCGCGCGATCAGCGCGGCCAGCGATTCGCCCTGCGGGGGCGCTTCCAGCACATGCACGCGGCGCACCAGTTCGCGCACCGACTGCTTGAGCACGCCAACCTCCGGCCACACCTGCAGCAGCGCGCCCAGCGCCGCGGCGTTGAGCGGATAGACGTGCTGGCGCCAGTAGTCGTGCGCGGCGTCCTCGAACAGGCCGTGCTCGTCGCTGACCAGTTCTTCGTCGAACAGGCTGCCGCTGTCGAAGGCGTGCTCGCGCAGCATGCGCTGGCACCACGCGTCGATGGTGAAGATGGCCGCTTCGTCCATCGTCTCGGCGGCCAGCATCAGGCGGTGCGCCGCCACCAGCCGCGCGCTGTCGTCGGGACAGGCTTCGCCAAGTGCGTCCAGGTAGCTGTCCGCGCGCCTGGCCTCGCC
>CBFGOU010000943.1:0-1897 GCA_965650445.1 uncultured Oxalobacteraceae bacterium
GTTGGCGTACAGGGTCAGGCGGCGGCCATCATAAGCGGCCGCAAGATGGGTCCATACCCCGGGCGCCAGCGCGCTGGTGCTCGGCACCGTGGCGCCGTCCAGGCAAAACCCGAATGCGGCGCCGATGCTGCACAAATAGCCGCGGCCCTCGATCCCGGCCAGCAGGGTCGGCGCGTTCGACAGCTCGCTCGGCTTGAACCAGCCGCCGATGCTGAAGCCATCGGCATTGGCGAACAGGTCGCCCTTGGCCGGCTTTTTCAGCAGCCCGTCGGCGGCGGCCGGAAATTCGGCGTTGAACGGCCCCCAGGCCGCGGCCTGCGCACCGTGCGCAGCCACAACGGCCAGGACAAGCGAGGTGATACGGATATGCATGATGTCGTGTCAGCGTTGAAGTTGATGCAGCTGGTCGGCGTGCTCCTTGATCAGGACCAGCGAGGGCACGTCGGAGTCGAATACCGAATACAGGCCCTGCTCTTCCTGCGGCGGATCGCCGACGAAGTCGTTCCCTTCCTTCCACCAGTAGTCGGGGTTGGCGGCGCGGCCCATGCCGCCCCAGGCCCAGAAGTTCCAGCCGGCGATCGGGTCGCCCTTGGCCGCGCGTGTCTGCACCAGCTTGAAGATCTCGCCGTAGAAGCGGTCGCGGATCTTGGTGGTGGCGCGGCGGTCGAACGACGGACCGTCGCGGTCCAGGCCGAATTCTTCAAGCACGATCGGCTTGTTCAACTGTTTGGCCAGCTCGATGTGCGAGTTCAGATAGTCGCGGCTCTTGGCGATGGCGCCGTCCCAGGTCGCGGCCGGCTTTCTGGAATCGAACCAGCTCCAGTTTTTCGGCCACAGGTGGTAGGTCAGGTAGTCGACATGGCGGCTCGAGTGCGCCGCCAGGAACAGCCTGGCATCCTGGGCGGAACCGGCCAGCCCTTCGCTGCCGCTGCTGACCAGGTGATTTTTGTCGAGATCGTGGATGTATTTGGCGGTGGCGTCGATCCACCTGGTGTAAATGGCCTTCTCGGCATCGCTGGCGTGGTCGTTGCCGGGGCGCGGCTCGTTGGCCAGCTGCCAGGACATGATGGTCGGATCGTCGCGGTAGGCCACGCCGCTGACGGTGTTGACGCGGTTGACGATGGTCTTGATCACATTGCGGTATTCGTCCTGGGCCGCCTGGTTGCTGTAGAAGCGCGCCGAATTGGTCATGAAGGCGTTGTAGTCGCCGGTGACGTTCGGGTCCAGCGCCGGGGTGCCGGCGAACCAGTTCATGTACTGGGTGAAGCCGCCCGACCACTGCCAGAAGTTGTTCAGGTAGATCACCACCGTCATGTCGCGCCTGGCCAGTTCGGCGAGCAAAAAGTCCATCCCCGCCAGCAGGTTTTCATCGTATTTGCCGGGCGCGCTGGTGGTGGCGGGACGCACCGCGCTTTTCATCCCGGTCTTCTCGGACACCGCCAGCACGCGCAGATTATTGATGCCGATCGCCTTCATGTTGTCGAGTTCCTTGACCAGCCGGGCGCGGTCGCCGACGGCGCTGGTGGCGCCCAGGTAGCCGCCATACCAGAAATTGGCGCCGGCGATGTAATACGACTGGCCCTTGCGCGCGAAATGGGTGTCCTTGACGCTGACGAAGCTGTCCTTGTCCGCAGGGGCGGCCTGCGCCAGGCCGCAGACGGCCGCCATCACCAGGCTCGCGCCCAGCTTGTGTACGAAATTCATGCTCAAACCCTTTGACGAGGATGGTGGTGGAATCAGAGCGCGATACGCTCGCCCTGGTACATGTTGGCGTACTTCAAGCCAAAGTACAGGATGAAGATGTAGCAGGCCGCCGGGATCAGGAAGGAGATCTGCAGGCCGATGCGGTCGGCCATGAAGCCCTGCAGGAACGGCACGATGGCGCCGCCGACGATGG
>CBFGOU010000944.1:0-1896 GCA_965650445.1 uncultured Oxalobacteraceae bacterium
GCGGAAAGATCAACACCATGATGCTGTCTACTGCGATCCGGCGGCGCCGGCGCACACTGCTGGCCGCGCTCCTGCTGCTGGGCTGGGTCGCGGGCGGCGCGCTCGCGCAACCGATCCTCATCACTGCCCGGACCCATTCCGACCCGATTTCGCCCGAGTATGCACTGGTCAAGCGGGCCGCCGACGCCTTCAACCGGCGCCAGAACGCGTACCGGGTCGAATTCGTGTCCTCGCTGCGCCGCGATTACGCCACCTGGGTGCACCACGAGGCGGCCAACGGCACCCTGCCTTGCCTGCTCGATTTCGACGGCCCCTTCCTGGCCGAATTCGCGTGGCCGCAATATTTTCAGCCGATCGATCGCTTTATTCCGCAAGCCATGCTGGACGACTTCCTGCCCTCGATCGTGGCGCAGGGAAGCTATCAGGGCCATCTCTACAGCCTGGGCCAATTCGAGTCTGGCGTCGTCCTGTGGGGCAATCTACGCTATCTGCGCGCTGCCGGGGTACGCATTCCCACCATACAAGCGCCCTGGACCCTGGACGAGTTCGACCAGGTGCTGGCCCGGCTGGCGACCCTCAAGGAACTGGACCACGCCATCAACCTCTCGTTCTACAACGGCCGCGGCGACGAATTTTTCACGTACGGCTACGCCCCCATCCTGCAAGGCTTTGGCGGCGACCTGATCGACCGCGGCCCCATGGGGCGGGCCAAAGGGGTGCTCGACGGGCCGCGTTCGGTCAACGCCGTCAAGCGGTTCAAGCACTGGTTCGACGCCGGCTGGGCCAGCACGCAGGATAAGCCGGACGATCTGCCCATGGGCAAGGTCGCCCTGGCCTGGAATGGCCACTGGCATTACCGCACGGCGTACAAGGCGCTCGGCCAGGACCTGGTCGTGTTGCCGCTGCCGGACTTCGGGCACGGGATCAAGACCGGCATGGGGTCGTGGGGCTGGGCCATCTCGACCACCTGCCACGCACCGGAAGGAGCGTGGGCGTTCATGGCCGACCTGCTCTCCACCGAGGAAATCCTGCGCATGACGACAATGAACGGCGCCGTGCCCGCGCGCCGCTCGGCCCTGCGGCAGTCGCCGCTGTATGCCCCCGACGGCCCCTTGCAACTGATCGTGCAACAGCTGGAACTGGGCGGGGTACCGCGTCCGGTCACCCCGGCCTATGGCACGATCAGCCTTGCGTTCCGCAACGCCATCATGAACATTGTCATGGGCGCGGATACTCAAACCGAACTGAGCAAAGCGGCCGCCATCATCGACCAGGATATTGCGGCGCACCAAGGTTATCCGTATCCATGAACAATCTCGGGATCAAGCGCAAGGTGGTGTTGGTGCTGGTGGGAGTGCTGCTGCTGACCACCACGCTCGACGCCCTGCTGGCATCCTATTACACCAACCGGCAAAACCAGGAATTGGCCTTTGTCGCGCTCGACCGGTCACTACACGCCTGGCATGACGATCTGCAGTCCATGACCCGCCGCCTCAAAGGCGCGGCCCTCTCCACGGTCGGCGACACCGTGGTGTTGAACCAGCTCAACGAACTCATCTCGCTCGAGGCGCCTGCCGTGGCCGGGGAAGCGCGCCGCCCGGCGCAGAATGCGATCACGCTGGCGCGCGGCCTGTCGTATGCCAAGGCGGTGTCGCTCAATCGCCTGCACCTGGCACTGCGCGCCAGTGGCTTTTCGCGGATCGCGGTCTATACCGGCGGCAACCTCAGTTACGCCATTTCCGCGACCGACGCCGGCATGATGGTTCGCCGCGGGAATACCGATCGGGTCTGGGTGACGGCGCTGGCCGATGCCGGCGGCAACCTGGACTTTCAAAGCTGGCCAGCCTGGCAGCCAGGGCCGCCGCCGGCAGGTGCGGCACTTCACCTGGAAGATGT
>CBFGOU010000945.1:0-1878 GCA_965650445.1 uncultured Oxalobacteraceae bacterium
ATAGAAATCGCGCCCGGCCTGGCGCTGGTCGAGTACCTGCCTGACCAGCGCCTCGGCGCGCTCGGGCGCGCTGTCGTCGCGCAGGCGCACCACGATCGATTGCAGCACGGCGGCGCCGCCGATCCGGCCCATCACGGCGGTGTACGGCAGCCACACGTTCAGGCTGTCGGGCCCGCTCACCAGGCCGCCCGCGTCGGCACTGATGCCGATCACGCGTACCGGCACGCTGCCCAGGAAGATCACCTTGCCCAGCGGGTTGACGTCCTGGCCGAACAGCTTGCGGCTGGTGGTTTGATCGAGCACGGCTTCCTGGGCGTAGCGCCGCACGCTCTCGCGGGAAAACCCCTGTCCGTCGATAATGCGCGTGCCCTTCACCCGGAAGTAGCGCTCGCCCACGCCAATGACCTGGGTATTGAGCGCGACGTGGCCATAGCGCAGCGACGCCGACGCCCCCACGGTGGGCGAGGCGCTGTCGGCAAACGGCGCGGCGGCGAGCGCGTCGGCATCCTCGGGCGTCAGGTGCGAGCTGCCGAGCGACGGCGGTTCCCCGATTTGCTTGCCGGCGTAGACCTCGAGCGTGTTGGTGCCCAGCGATTGCATCTCGCGCACCACCTTTTGGCGCGAGCCCTCGCCCAGCGCGGTGACGCAGACCACCGAGGCGATCCCGATCACGATCCCCAGCATGGTCAGCAGGGTGCGCAGGCGGTGCGCGCGCATGGCCAGCAGCGCCATCGTCGCCGCTTCCAGCAAGCGTTCCCACTGCAGGCGCCA
This sequence comes from uncultured Oxalobacteraceae bacterium, assembly GCA_965650445.1. Classification (GTDB taxonomy): domain Bacteria; phylum Pseudomonadota; class Gammaproteobacteria; order Burkholderiales; family Burkholderiaceae_D; genus Telluria_A. The sequence goes on from CBFGOU010000945.1 coordinate 772, forward strand.
GGAGCGCGCCGGCGCGGCCGCTGCTGGCGCCTGCGCACGGCGCAGCGGCACGGCGGCGGTGCCAGGCGCATGCTCGGACTGGCGGTCGGCCACGATCCGGCCATCGCTGAATTCAATGACGCGCCGCGCATGCTCGGCCACCTTCATGTCGTGCGTCACGATCACCACGGTGTGGCCGGCGGCATTGAGTTCGGCAAGCAGGCGCATCGCCTCCTTGCCATGGTGGCTGTCGAGCGCGCCGGTCGGTTCGTCGGCCAGAATGATGCTGCCGCCGTTGATCAGGGCGCGCGCGATGCCGACCCGTTGCTGCTGCCCGCCGGACAGCTGTCCCGGCCGGTGCCCCATGCGCTCGCCCAGTCCGAGCCGGCGCAGCAGCGCCATGGCCTGCTGGCGCCGCGCCGGGGCCGGCACGCCGGCGTAAATGGCGGGAATCTCGGTATTGGCCAGGGCGCTCAGGTCGGCCAGCAGGTGGTAGCGCTGGAAGATGAATCCGAAGTGCTCGCGCCGCAGCCGGGCCAGCGCATCGGCGTCCAGCGCATGGGTGTCCTGGCCGGCGACCTTGTAGCTGCCGCTGCTGGGATGGTCGAGGCAGCCGAGGATATTCATCAGCGTCGACTTGCCGGACCCGGAGGCGCCCACGATGGCCACCATATCGCCCGCCTCGATGCGCAGGTCGATGTCGACGAGCACCTTCACGGCCTCGCCGCCGGAGACATAATCGCGGCAAACGCCCTTCAGTTCGAGCAAAGGCTGGCCCATTGCGGCGGCCGCGCTCATGCCGCTTCGCCCGCGCCGCCGTCAGGCGGCCCGTCGTGCAGCAGGACTTGCTCGCCGGCCTTGAGGCCCTTGACGATCTGGACATTCTGCGTGTCGCGCACGCCGGCCTGCACTTCGCGTGTCCTGGTGCGTCCATTCTTTTGCACCTGCACCATGTAGCGGCCGTTGGCGCGCCGCTCGCCGAGTGCGCCCAGCGGCACCGTGACAACGTGCTGCGCGCGCGCCAGCACGATCGTCACCTGGGCGCTCATGCCGATGCGCAGCCTGCCGTCCGGGTTTTTGACGCTGAACAGCGCGTTGTAGTACACCGCCGTGCCGGGGCTGGCGCCG
>CBFGOU010000946.1:0-1863 GCA_965650445.1 uncultured Oxalobacteraceae bacterium
GTGCCCGAGGTTTCGCTGAACGGTGCGATCGGCAGCAGCACGTCGGCGTAGTCGAAGCCGTGCTGGAAGGCGCTCAAGGCGACCACCATCTCGGCACCGTCCAGCGCGGCGCGGGCTTGCTGCGGGTTGGCGCAGTCGAGCTCAGGCTCGGCGCCCAGCAGGACGTAGGCTTTCTTCGGCGTGGCGAACGGGGCTTCGCCCTTGTTCGACACGGCGCCGGCCAGATAGCCGCCGACGCTGTTGGCCGCTTCCATCAGGTAACCGAAGCTGGCGCCGGTCTGCTCGGCGATCCACTGGGCGGCGGCGTGCAGTTGCGACGCTTGCGGATGCTGGGCGGCGGCGTTGCCCATCAGGACCACGGCCGGCAGCTGGGTGGCGCCGGTGTTCAGGATGGCGGCCAGCGCCTTGCCCTGCTCGGACGGCGTGATGTTCTCGAAACCGGCGGGTGCGGCCACGCCCGTTGATGCGGCCAGCGCGGCGACGATGTCGCTCAATGCGGCCAGCCAGTCGGACGGCGCGGCGATGATCTTGCCGGCGGTCGGGATCAAGAGGTCGTCGTCGCTGCCATGCACGATGGCCAGCTTGCCGCCGTTCTTGACAGCATTGCGCAGACGGGTGGCGACCAGCGGATGATCCTTGCGCAGGAAGGAACCGATGACCAGCGCGCGCTTGACGTTCGACAGCTCGGCGATCGGCATGCCCAGCCATGGCGTGACCTGGCCGTCCAGCGCAAAGTCGCTCTGGCGCAGGCGGAAGTCGATGTTCTCGGAACCGATGCCGCGCATGGCTTTACCCAGCAGGAACAGTTCCTCGGTCGTGTTGTGGCCGGTGGCGACGGCGGCGATGCTGTCGGCGCCATGCTCGTGCTTGATGTTACGCAGGCCGTGGGCCACGTATTCCAGCGCGGTCTGCCAGTCGGTTTCCTGCCACTGGCCGCCCTGCTTGAGCATCGGCTTGGTCAGGCGGTCGGCATTGTCCAGCGCTTCGTACGAGAAGCGGTCCTTGTCGGACAGCCAGCATTCGTTGATGGCTTCGTTTTCCAGCGGCAGCACGCGCATGACCTTGCCGCCCTTGACCTGGACGATCAGGTTCGAGCCCAGCGAATCGTGCGGGCTGACCGATTTGCGGCGCGACAGTTCCCAGGAACGGGCGCTGTAGCGGAACGGCTTGCTGGTGAGCGCGCCGACCGGGCACAGGTCGATCATATTGCCCGACACTTCGGAGTCGACCGTCTTGCCGACGAAGGAAGTGATCTCGGCGTGTTCGCCGCGGCCCAGCATGCCGAATTCCATCACGCCGGCCACTTCCTGGCCGAAACGCACGCAACGGGTGCAATGGATGCAGCGGGTCATCTCTTCCATCGAGATCAGCGGACCGGCCTCTTTGGGAGGCACGACCCGTTTTTCTTCGGCGTAGCGCGAGTTCGACTTGCCGTAGCCGACCGCCAGATCCTGCAGCTGGCATTCACCGCCCTGGTCGCAGATCGGGCAATCGAGCGGGTGGTTGATCAGCAAAAATTCCATCACGGATTTTTGCGCCTGCACGGCCTTGTCGCTGTTCGAGCGCACGATCATGCCGGCCGTCACCGGCGTGGCGCAGGCGGGCAGCGGCTTCGGGGCTTTCTCCACTTCGACCAGGCACATGCGGCAGTTGGCCGCAATCGACAATTTCTTGTGATAGCAGAAGTGCGGGATGTAGGTTCCGAGCTTGTTGGCTGCGTCCATCACCATACTGCCCGGTGGGACCTCAACCTTCTTTCCGTCAATTTCAATTTCAACCATGAGATTTCTCTGGCCTTAAAGGTATGCCGGCACCAGGCAATGCTTGTGCTCGACGTGGTATTCAAATTCTTCGCGGAAGTTC
>CBFGOU010000947.1:0-1853 GCA_965650445.1 uncultured Oxalobacteraceae bacterium
ACCGGCTCTGCATTACGTGCTGTTCGCCCTCCCAACCTTCACATCACGCCGGTTGCCCGGCGCGATCTCGCTTACCGGGCAAGTGCCGCGGTTGTTTGTAACGCTCGCCCTTGGCCATTATGGCCCATGCCATCCGCGCGATCTTGTTGGCGAGCGCAATGGCAGCGACCTTAGTCGGGCGACGGCCTAGTAACGCCGTGAGCCAAGGCCGATGCCCGGTGCCATGGATCTTGGCATAGCGGACGACGGCGAGTGCTCCGGCCACGAACAGGCTGCGCAAATAGCGATCGCCCTGTTTACTGATGCCGCCGAGCCGCTCCTTGCCCCCACTTGAGTGCTGTTTGGGAACGAGCCCAATCCAGGCGGAGAAGTTACGTCCTGACCGGAAGGTTCTGGGATCGGCAACACTCGCAACCAGGGCCGTCGCCAGCATGGGACCGACGCCTGGAATGTAATGAAGGCGCTTACTAGTCGCCCGATTCATTCAGATTGAGGGGTAGAGGTGCTTGAGTTTGATACGAGCATTGGGTGTTGTGAAGTGCCAGTTGGCCTTGGTTTTGTTGGCGTTGCGGTCGTGCTCCCAGGCGGCGACTTCCTCGATGAGGGTTTGCTTGTCGGGGATCCGGCGGTCGAGGCACTGGGACGACAGGACGCCGAGTTCGGATTCCGCCAGATCGAGCCAGCTGCCGTGCTTGGGGGTGTAGTGCCATTCGAAGCGCTCGACCAGGCGCCTGGCTTCGGCGGCAGGAAAGGCTTCGTAGAGTGACGCCTTGCTGTGGATGTTGAGATTGTCCTGGACCAGAACGATGGTCCTGGCGTTGGCGAAATGGACATCGGCCAGGTCTTTCAAGACGTGAGCGTAGTCCACGGCGGTATGGCGTTCGGTGACTTTGATGTGGCGCCAGCCCTCGAGCGGCGCGAACATCATGAAGAGGTTGGCGGTGCCGTTGCGCTCGTACTCGTAATCGCAACGGGCCGGACGTCCCGGTTTCATCGGGATCGGCACCCGCGTTTCCGCGAGCAGTTGCTTTGAAGTCTCGTCCAGGCACACAAGCGGGCAATCAGGATCGTGCGGCCGCGTGTAGACGGCCAGCACGTCCTCCATGGCGGCTACGAACGCGCTATTGGCCTTCGGCGGAATGACCCAGCACTGTCGGCGATGGGGCTGGAGAATGTTTTTTTAAGCGTCCTTCCGATCGTTGAGTCGCTGGCACGATCGACAATCTGGAGCTCCACGACCTTTTTTTCCAACAGCCGCAGCGTCCAGCGTGCGCGCCCCTTGGGCGGCTTGGAACAAGCCAGGGCAATCAGTTTGGCTTCCTTCTCGCCGTCAAAAATCCGCGCAACCGCCGGTGTCGCCCGTTGCTTGCGGCTCAACACCCCCTCGAAGCCTTCTTCCACCAGTTGCTTGCGCACCCGGTAAACCATGGAAACGCTGGTGTCCAAAGCCTTGATAATCCGGCTGTCACTCCAGCCTGCACCGGCTTCCGAGACATCGGCCTTCAACAATATTCGCGCCTTCAGCAGCCGCTGGGCCGGGCTTTTGCCTTTCCGTATCAACGCTTCAAGCCGTTCGCGTTCCTCGTCGCTCAGCCGCACAACATACTTCTTTACCGAAATCTCCCTGGCAGCCATCATCGTCTCCGTCGCCCGTGTTGCAACGGAATCGAATCACAAAAAGACCGTCCCTTCAAATTAATTGAAGCGAACGACTAGGTCGGAAATATCCTCTGTATCGTGCTTGCACTCTTGGGCCTGATTCAGGCACTCAAGCGCCGTTGCGTGTGTGCGGTTCAACCAGTTGAAAAGGCCGCACCCGCCCGATGACCGCTTTGCAACCCCTCGTCGATCAT
>CBFGOU010000948.1:0-1853 GCA_965650445.1 uncultured Oxalobacteraceae bacterium
CTGCTCGAGATATTTCGCAAATGAACGCCGTTGCATGGCCGGATCCCGTGGGCTATATACCCTTTGGACCCCAGCTGTTCAGTTTTGTTCAATATCCCCTGCCTAACGGGTACAGCGCCAAGATTTTCGACAGTAATTCTGTGTATCAGCGCCGTCCGAACATCATGAGATCGGCCAGCAATCCGCGCGCCGGGCCGACGGTGTCGATGACACCGAGCGACAGTCCCAGCAGCGCCTGCGCCGGCCCCGGCTGGGCGAACACGCGCGCCATCGTGTCGGTCAGGCCGACGATGGTGGCGCGGTCGCGTGCGCGTTCGGCGTTGAAGCTTGCCAGCCCGGCCGGCGACAGATCGCGTGCCAGCAGCCGCGCCAGCACGGCGCCGTCGCGCAGGCCCAGATTGAGGCCCTGACCGGCGACCGGGTGCAGGGTCTGCGATGCATTTCCGATCGCGACCGTGCGCGCGCTGCCGCGCGCTTGCGCGTTCAGGCCAAGCCGGTAGCTGGCGCGCGCGCCGGTGGCGGTGAAGCGCCCCAGCCGGGTGCCGAAGGCTTCCGACAGTTGCGCCAGAAAGGCGTTGTCGTCCAGCGCCAGCAGCCGCGCCGCGGTCTCCGGCCGTGCGCACCAGACCAGCGCGTACTGGTGGCCATCGGCGCCTCCTTGCGGCAGCAGCGCCAGCGGGCCCTCGTCGGTGAAGCGTTCGAACGCGCGGCGGGCGATCGGGAGGCTCGCGCTCACCCGGGCAATCACCGCGCTCTGGCCGTAGTCGCGGTGCTGGCCTTTGATATCCTGTTCGCCAAACACGCCGCCTTCGGCCTGCACCACGATGCCGGCATCGAGCGCACTGCCGTCGTCGAGCTGCAGGGTGACGTGGCCGGCATGTTCGTCGGCCCGGCTCACGCGCAGCGGACGCAAGGTGCGCACGCCGGCACGCTGGCAGGCGTCGGCAAGCGCGCTGACCAGGTCGCCGTAGCGGGTGACGTAGCCGAGCGCCGGCACGCCGTGGTCTTCGCGGACGATCATGCTGCGCCCGAGGTGGCCGCGGCGCGAGACGTGGATCTGGTGGATCGCCGTGGCGGGCAGCGGCCAGGCGCCGATCTTTTCCAGCAGCAGGCCGCTGCCGTACGACAGCGCGAGCGAGCGCGGGTCGCTGATGGCCGAACCGAGTGCCTTGGCGTCGATCAGGGCGATGTCGGCGCCAGTCACGCCGCGGCCGGCCAGCATGGCCGCCAGCGCCATGCCGACCGGGCCGGCGCCGCAGATGGCGATCCTGGCTGTGCCGCTCACGACGCCTGCCGCATCAGTTGTTCGATCTCGTCGATCCGTTTGGGCGCGGCGGCGCTGAGGATGGTGTGTCCGTCCGGCATCACCAGCACGTCGTCTTCGATGCGGATGCCGATGTTCCAGAACTGTTCGGGCACGCCTTCGGCCGGGCGCACGTAGATGCCCGGTTCGACCGTCAGCACCATGCCCGCCTGCAGCGCGCGCGAGGGCTTGTCCGCCTGCGTCAGGTCGCGGTAGGCGCCCACGTCGTGCACGTCGAGCCCGAGCCAGTGGCCGGTGCCGTGCATGTAGAACTGCTGGTGCGCGCGTTCGGCGATGACGTCGTCGACGCTGGCGAAGCGGGTGGGCCCGATCAGTCCAAGGTCGAGCATGCCTTGCGCGAGCACCATGACGGCGGCGTCGTGCACGCCTGCATACGGGCGGCCCGGCTGCGCCGCCGCCAGGGCGGCGTCCTGCGCGGCCAGCACCAGTTCGTACAGGGCGCGCTGGGCCGGGCTGAAGCGCCCGTTGACCGGGTAGGTGCGGGTGATGTCGGCGGCGTAGCTATCGAGTTCGCAGCCGGCGTCGATCA
>CBFGOU010000949.1:0-1852 GCA_965650445.1 uncultured Oxalobacteraceae bacterium
GATGTAGCCGATGCTGCGGCCGATGCGGTCCACATGGCGCTTGCGGGCGACGACGACGCCGCATGGCATGGGCGCGCCGATGAATTTGTGGCCACTCAAGGCGATCGAATCGGCGCCTTCGGAGAAATCGAAGGCGGGCTTGGGCGAGAGGAATTGCGCGAACGGTCCGCAAAAGGCGCAGTCGCTGTGGATGTAACGGTTGTGGATCACCAGCTCGTCGAGCAGCGCATGGATGCGTTTGATGTCGTCCTTGCCTTCCTTCATCGTGGTGCCGATGTTGGCGAAGATGATTGCCGGGACGTCGCGGTGCAGCCGGATGCTTTCCTTCAGGTCGTCGTAATCGATCTCGCCATTTTCCTGCGCGCGAATCATGATGTGGCGCAGGCCGAGGAAATGCACGTTCTTCGTCACGCTGTAATGCGTGTCTTCCGAAAAATAAACGACGCCGTTCGGGTAGAGTTCGCGCGCGAGGTAGAGGCCGTACAGGTTGCCTTCGGTGCCGCCGTTGGTGACATAACCCCAGTAGTCGTCCTGCGGTGCCTTGAACAGCTGCGCAAAGAAGGCGATCACCTCGCGCTCCATCTCGCGCGTGCCGAGGCGGTAAGTGCTCGACTGGAAGGGATCGCCAATGTTATTCGAGGGGAATTGCAGGAAGCGGTACAGCGACGAGTAGTCGTAATCGCGCGCGACCGGATAGCCGAGGAATTGCTGCAGCGATTCCTCCATCGATTCGTACAGCACATCCAAGCGCGCCTGGTCTAGTGCTGAGAGCGTGAACCTCATTTTCTCCTCGCCCTGCAGGGAATCGGATATGGCAGTGTCGGGATGGCTGGAATGGGTCACTGGCGGCTCCTTCATGACAGGTTCTGGAATGGACGACAAGTGTATGCGCCATGGCGGAGAAGTTTGTTTCCATTTTCACCCCCGTAAAAGGTAACATTGGAAATATTATTTCCTTATTCTGTTTTAAAATGAAAAAATATTCTCCAAACATCGAACTCGACGCGACAGACCTGAAAATCCTGCGCATTCTGCAGGAAGACGGCCGGCTGTCCAACGCCGAACTGGCCGAGCGCGTATCGCTCTCGCCTTCGCCGTGCTGGAAGCGCCTGAAACGACTGGAGGACTCCGGCGTCATCCGCGGCTACCAGGCCAACATCAACCGCCAAGCGCTGGGCCTGGGTGTGGTGGGGTTCGTGAGCATCCTGTTGGACAACCACACGCAGAAGACCTGCCGCGCTTTCGAGGCGGGCGCGCTGGCAATGCCCGAGGTGATGGCCTGCTACAACATCACCGGAGAATACGATTACCTGCTGCAGGTGCTGGTGGAAGACCTAGAGAGTTATTCGACTTTCGTGCTGGAAAAAGTGCGCACGCTGTCGGCGGTGAAGGAACTGCACTCCACGCTGTCGCTGCGGGAGTTGAAGTGGTCGAGCAAAGTGTGGATTGCGGGAGGGTGAGTGGCTGCCATTGTGGTCAGCCATATTGCTGCCGACCGAAAATTGACCCACTTTGAGGGTTGAGGGGTTCTGTCGCATTAATTTGGAACAGGCGAGTTTATATGCAAGGGAGGGCATGAGTCCTTATGCAGGACGGACTTGTCCCGCCAATGCATAAAACTGGTCGGCGAACGACAGGGTTGTGGTGCCTTCGATGGTTCTGTCGCGTTAAGCCGAGCCATCAAGGGGTTGTGTACGGGCATTGCGCGTCGAAAGCGCAGACGTATTACGGCTTCAAAGGCTTGTTGCTGATCGATGAACGCGGTGTGATTGGCATATTGCCTTGGTGCCGGCCAATATCGATGAGCGCGATGCCCTGGTTCATGTGATTGACGATCTCGAACAGCGGGCCC
>CBFGOU010000950.1:0-1847 GCA_965650445.1 uncultured Oxalobacteraceae bacterium
TTTGGAAATCTCCCATGGAAATCAAGGTCAATTTTCTCGATAAGCTTCGTCTTGAAGCCAAGTTTGATGATTTCACGGTCGTGGCCGACCAGCCTATCCGCTACAAGGGCGATGGCTCGGCGCCCGGTCCCTTCGATTACTTTCTCGCCTCATCGGCCCTGTGTGCGGCTTACTTTGTGAAGTTGTACTGCAACACTCGCAACATTCCGACCGAAAATATCCGCCTGTCGCAGAATAATATTGTTGATCCGGAAAACCGTTACCAGCAGATTTTCAAGATTCAGGTCGAGTTGCCGCCGGAAATCCTGGACGTAGACCGCCGAGGTATCTTGCGCTCCATCGAGCGCTGTACGGTGAAAAAAGTGGTGCAAGCCGGCCCCGAGTTTGTGATTGAAGAGGTAGAGAATTTAGATGCCGATGCGCAGTCGTTGCTGACGCTGAAGCCGGCTTCTGACGCCAGCACCACTATTGCAGGCAAGGATCTGCCGCTGGAGCAAACCATCGCCAATATGTCGGGCGTTTTGGCGGGCTTGGGCATCAAGATTGAAATCGCTTCGTGGCGCAATATCATTCCCAATGTGTGGTCGCTGCATATCCGCGATGCGCATTCACCGATGTGTTTTACCAATGGCAAGGGCGCGACCAAAGAAAGCGCATTGGCGTCGGCGTTGGGCGAGTATATCGAACGGCTCAATAACAACCATTTCTACGCCGGGTCGTTTTGGGGCGAAGACATCGCCAACGCGGCGTTTGTACATTACCCGAACGAGCGCTGGTTCAAGCCTGGCCGTAAAGATGCGCTGCCGGCTGACATTCTCGATGCATACTGCCTGCCCATTTACAACCCCGATGGCGAGTTACGTGGCTCGCACCTGGTCGACACCAACTCCGGCAATGTGCAGCGCGGTATCTGTTCGCTGCCGTATGTGCGGCAGTCGGACGGCGAAGTGGTGTATTTCCCGTCCAACCTGGTCGAAAACCTCTACGTCAGCAATGGCATGAGTGCCGGCAATACGCTGGCCGAAGCGCAAGTGCAATGCCTTTCCGAAATTTTCGAACGAGCAGTTAAGCGCGAAATTCTGGAAGGCGAAATCGCACTGCCTGATGTGCCGCACGACGTGCTGGCGAAATACCCCGGCATTCTGGCCGGTATTCAGGGATTGGAAGAGCAGGGCTTTCCGGTGCTGGTGAAGGATGCGTCGCTGGGTGGAATCTACCCGGTGATGTGCGTCACCTTGATGAATCCACGAACTGGCGGTGTCTTTGCTTCGTTCGGCGCGCACCCAAGCTTCGAGGTGGCGCTGGAACGCAGTCTGACGGAACTGCTGCAGGGTCGCAGTTTTGAAGGCCTGAACGATTTACCTCAGCCCACCTTTACGAGTGAAGCCGTGACGGAGCCGAACAATTTTGTCGAACACTTCATCGATTCCAGCGGCATTGTGTCGTGGCGCTTTTTCAGCGCCAAAGCGGACTTCGATTTTGTCGAGTGGGATTTTTCCGGTCACGGTAAAAACTCCAATGCCGAGGAAGCCGCGACCTTGTTCGGCATCCTCGAAGGCATGGGCAAAGAGTCGTACATGGCGGTGTATGACGATTTAGGCGCGACTGCTTGCCGGATTCTGGTGCCGGGTTATTCGGAAATCTATCCCATAGAAGATTTGGTCTGGGATAACACAAACAAAGCGCTGTTATTCCGTGCCGATATCCTGAACTTGCATCGCTTGGATGACGCAAGTCTGGAAGCGCTGCTTGATCGTCTGGAAAACAGTGAACTGGATGAACATTCCGACATCGCCACATTGATCGGCATCGAATTTGACGAGAATACGGACTGGGGGCAGCTGACC
>CBFGOU010000951.1:0-1837 GCA_965650445.1 uncultured Oxalobacteraceae bacterium
CGTGGGTGGCCACGACGTTATAGGTCGGCAGCGAGATTTTTTGCTCTGCAGGAACTCCTGCAGCAGGGTCTTGGCATCCTTGCCCAGGGTGCGCGGATCGACCGAGTCGAGAATCGGGATGTAGAAGGCGCGGATCACGTCGCGCGCGGCATTGAAGCCGGCGTCGAGGAAAATGGCGCCGAGCAAGGCTTCGAGCGTGTCGGCCAGGATCGACGGACGGCGGAAGCCGCCCGACTTGAGTTCGCCTTCGCCCAGGCGCAGAAACTGCGACAGTTCCAACTTTTGGGCAATCTCGTACAGGGATTGCTGCTTGACCAGATTGGCACGCAGGCGGGACAGGTCGCCTTCGTCGATGCTGGCAAAGCGCTCGTAGAGTACCGAGGCCACCACGCAGTTGAGGATGGAGTCGCCCAGGAATTCCAGCCGCTCGTTATGCAGGCTGCTATGGCTACGGTGGGTCAAGGCTTGCTGCAACAGGCCAGCATCCTGGAACGTGTAACCTAAGCGCGTCTGCAATAACTGAAGATTCATTGTTGATATTGTACGGGGTTCCGCCTTATCGGGGGGCTTCCGGTTTGGCTGGGACGATGCCGCTCTTGTCGGTGGTGCCGCTGTAATCGATCACCAGGCTGACATTGCTGAGCAAGGGAATCCGCTTTTCGTAGGCGAACGAGATTTCGGTTTCGCCGGTGTCTTTCGAAATGAACAAGTCTTTGCCGTTGATCGAGCTGATCGTGTTGATTTCGGCATTCTTGTCGAAGGTGGTGCGCATTTCGGCCGGCGTGCCGTTGGTGGCCTTGGCCGCGGCGATCGAGTTCTTGATCGCTTTAAACTCCAGCACGCTCGGGAAAATCTTGGCCGCCAGCAGGCCCAGCATCGACAGGATGGCCAGCAGGAAGATCAGACCGGACAGCGAGACACCGCGCTGCTGACGAAGATTTTTGTGAAGAACTACGTGCGAACCGACCATACACCGACCTCCTGGGTTAATGAATGCCGCCAATGCGCTTCGGGCTGCTGAGATTCATCCAGACGAAAAACGCTTTGCCGACAATGTTTTTGTTTGGTACGAAACCCCAGTAGCGGCTGTCAGCGCTATTGTCGCGGTTATCGCCCATCATGAAATAGTTGCCTGCAGGTACGATACACGTAAATTTCTCGTAGGAATAGACGCACGCTTCCCGATTCGGGAAATTGTCGACCTGAGACAGTTCCAGCGTGCGTTTCTCATCCCAGTTCAGAATGCGATGCTTGACCCCCGTCAAATCCTCCATAAATTGCTTATGGTAGACAGGCGCCTCGTCATCCAGATAATCGTCCATCGGGGTGTAGGTCACCGGCTGGTCGTTGACGGTGAGGCGCTTGTTTTCGTAGGTAATTTTATCACCGGGGACACCGATCACGCGCTTGATGTAGTCCTGGCTCATATCCTTGGGATACTTGAACACCATGATGTCCCCGCGCTGCGGGTCATTCACCTCGATGATTTTCTGGTTCAGGATCGGCAGGCGGATACCGTAGGTGAACTTGTTTACGAGGATCAGGTCGCCGACCAGCAAGGTCGGCACCATCGAGGTCGAGGGGATCTTGAACGGCTCGTACAGGAAGGAGCGCAGGAAGAACACCAAGGCAATGACCGGGAAGAAACTGCCGGAATACTCGATCCAGGTCGGCTGGCGCAGGATCGACGCTTCCAGCTGGGCGCGCTGTGACACATCCGGCTTGACCCCGTCGGACAGCAGGCGGGCGTTGCGCTCGTCGTAGGCGGCCAGGGCCGCATCGGCGGTCGCGCGGCGCTTCTTGGCAAGATAAAAGACGTCGAAGAACCAGATGACGC
>CBFGOU010000952.1:0-1836 GCA_965650445.1 uncultured Oxalobacteraceae bacterium
GGCTTCGGCCTGCCGGCGCTGGAAGCGATGGCCTGCGGCGCGCTGGTCATCGGCGGCAACAACACCAGCCTGCCCGAGGTGATCGGCAGCCCGGAGGCCATGTTCGACGCAGCCGATCCGGACGCCATCGCCGCGCGCATCGGCGCGGTGCTGACCGGCCCGGAACTGCGCGCGCGCCTGCGCGAAAACGGCCGCACCCAGGCGGCAAAGTTCTCGTGGGACCGCAGCGCGCAGCGCGCCCTGGCGGCGCTGGAGCGGCACGCGGCGCGCCCCAAGGCGCCGGCAGCGCCGCGCGGCAAGCGCCGGCTGGCGTTCGTGTCGCCGCTGCCGCCCGAGCGCACCGGCATCGCCGATTACGCGGCCCAGTGCCTGCCGGCCCTGCGCCACTATTTCGACATTACCCTGATCGTCCAGCAAAGCGCGGTGACGCTGCCGGACAGCCTGGCCGATCTGGCGCGCCACGACGCGGCCTGGCTGGCCGAACACGCGGCCAGTTTCGACCAGATCCTCTACCAGTTCGGCAACAGCCCCTTCCACAGTCACATGTTCGGGCTGCTCGAACGCTTTCCCGGCGTGGTGGTGCTGCACGACTTTTATCTCTCGAGCGTGCTGGCGTATGAACAGATGACCGGGGCCATGCCGCGCGCCTGGATCGATGCGCTGTACCGCTCGCACGGCTATGGCGCGGTGCGCGACGCGCTGGCGCCGGGCGGCGCGGAAGCGGCCACGCTGGCCTACCCCTGCAATCTGGAAGTGCTGCAGCGGGCCGACGCGGTGATCGTGCACTCGGGCCATGCGCTGGAACTGGCGTGCCAGTGGTACGGACCCGAGGCCGGCGCCGACTGGCACGTGGTGCCGCTGCCGCGCAGCGCGCCAGCCGGCCTGGCCCGGGCCGAAGCGCGCGCGGCGCTGGGCATCCGCGCCGACGCGCTGGTGGTATGCAGCTTTGGCTTCGTCGACGCCACGAAACTCAGTCACCTCCTGCTGCAAGCCTGGCGCGACTCGTCGCTGTGCGCGGACCAGGATTGCGAACTGGTGTTCGTCGGCGCCAATCACGGCGGGGCCTACGGCAAAGAGCTGCTGGACGCGATCGGTGCGGCCCGCGCCGGTGAGCGCATCCGCATCGCCGGCTGGACCGAGGATGCCCAGTATCACCGGTATCTGCAGGCGGCCGACATTTGCGTGCAGCTGCGCGCGGAGTCTCGCGGCGAGACTTCGGCCGCTGTGCTGGACTGCATGAACTACGGCCTTGCCACCATCGTCAACGCCAACGGCTCGATGGCCGAGTTGCCCGGCGAGGCGGTATGGAAGCTGGCCGACGACTTCCCGCTGAAGCGGCTGATCGAGGCGCTGGAAACGCTGCGCCGCGACCCCGCGGCGCGCAGCGCGCTGGGCGCGCGCGCCGCCGCGGCTATCGCCACCGGGCATCGGCCGGAACACAGTGCCGCGGGCTACGCCGAGGTGCTCGACGCGGTGGCGCGCCGGCAGCCACGCAGCATGCGCGCGCTCAGCGAGCGCATCGGCGCCGCCCTGCCCGATGACGACACGGCATTCCAGCAGATGGCTTACTGCCTGTCGCTGGCGCCGCACGCCTTGCCGCAATCGCGCCAGCTGCTGGTGGACGTGACGAATATCGTGCGCCAGGATCTGGGTACCGGCATCGAGCGGGTGGTGCGCATGCAGCTGCTCGAACTGCTCAACCAATCGGGCGAGGTGCGCGTCGAACCGGTGTACCTGAGCCAGCAAGGAGGACGCAGCCACTACCGCTACGCCCAGCAGTACGCCTGCCGCCTGCTCGGCATCGAACCGGTCACCCATGCCGACGAGGCCATCGCC
>CBFGOU010000953.1:0-1835 GCA_965650445.1 uncultured Oxalobacteraceae bacterium
AACCGGATATCGGCCTACGTCACGGGTGCGGCGATCGTGATCGACGGCGGCCTGTCGCTGACCAACTGGTTCGAGCCGCCGGAGTTGGGGGATTTGCAGGTGTAGGGCGGGTTAGTCTTACTGCGTCATGATTTTTCTGCGCGTGCGTGATGCTGCGACGGCGCCGCAACAAGGGCATCGTATGATCGTTTTGCTGAGGGCCCGGCTCAGCCGCGCGCGCATGGTTGCGATCGAGTTCGGGACGTGGCGTTCAGGCCGCAAGGGCAGATCCTCTGGGTCGATAATTGTCGGGTAAGGGAGGGACCTGGACTGGCGCGGCGGAACGAGGTCCTGAGGGGGGAATCGTCGCCTGTTCGGCGATGAGGAAGCCGTAGGCCGCGATGCACAGGGTTGCGTGATGATGGAAGCCACGCCAGCCGCGCCCTTCGTAATGACCGAGCCCGACCTCCTGCTTGAGCTCCTGATAGTCGCGCTCGATGCGCCAGCGCAGCTTGGCCAGATCGACGAGCTGCGTGAAGCTGACGTTCTCCGGCAGCGTGGAGAGCCAGTATTTGGTTGGCTCTGCTTCGCCCTCCGGCCATTCGATCAACAGCCACTCAGGCGACAGCTTCTCGGGGATCAGTTTGTTGTACCCGACGCGGACACGCACACGCGCGAAGCGCGAGGATAGCCAGTCGGCCGAGCCTTCCCGCCACGTCACCGTGCGCCAGGCCTGCTTCGGTAGACCGAGTGCCACTTTTTTGGCCGAGACCAGTTCGGGCTCGTCGCGGCGGCCGGTGTTGTTCATCGGCTTGTCCATCCGCCGTGGGCCGCTGCCAGGGGCCCACATCAAGATGGTCGGCACGATGCCGACCACGTAAGACACGCCCAATTCCGTCATGCCTGCACGCAGCCGCGCGTCCCTGCCGTAGGCCGCATCCATCAACGCGACGCCGCATGGCAGACCGCTCTCGCAGGCCCAGCGGATTTGCTCCAGCGCGATCTGCGGTTTGGTCTTGAACTTGATCTGCTTCGGCACGCCTGCCTTCTTCCGCCGGGCACGATCCTTCGTCCAGGCTTCCGGCAGGTACAGCCGATAGGCCACCGGAAGGCTGGCGGCATGATTGGCAACCGACAGCGACACCGCCACCTGGCAATTGGCCTGCTTGCCGAGCTGACCGCAATATTGGTGGTGCACGCCGACCGAATGCTTGCCTTGCTTGGGGAACGAGGTGTCGTCGATGATCCACGCCTCAACCGGTCCGCTCTTCTCGATCGCCGGCAGCACCATCTCGCGCACCTTGGCCAGCACGTCCTCGTCCGACCAGGCCGCGTTGGCGACAAAATGCAGCAACGACTGGTGCTGTGCCGCCGTCCGCGCTGGAGCCGTCCGCGCCGCCATCGGCTCAACGCTCTTGCGCTCCCCAGGCAGCATCAGGCCCGTGCAATAGTCGCGCAGCGGTCTCGTCCGCTCCACGTGACCGATCACGCTTCCAAGACCGGCTACATACTCCGCAAACCGCGTTTCGCTATCTCCACCCTGATCGAGATTCATCTGGCCCTCCGCGCGCCAAATATTGAATCTCCTCAATTACTTGATTCTCAGCCCTAAATGACTGCGACCGTCTGACTCAGTACGACTAATCCGCCCTACGCTTGCTGATCCACCCGGCGCGCGGCGTGACCGTCATGCGAAAATCGTCGGATCAATCCCCAGACAATTGCGGCCGTGGCTGCCGTCGCGATCAGATGTTTCAAGGTGTGTCCGGTGACGAAGCCGAAAGCGGTCGCGATCTCGTGGTCGAGCACCTCGACGACCTTGGCCAGGATGTACAGCACCATCGCGGTGGCGAAGG
>CBFGOU010000954.1:0-1828 GCA_965650445.1 uncultured Oxalobacteraceae bacterium
CCGTCCGGCAGCGTGTTGCCGTTCTGCGCGGCGCCGCCGACGTGGCCGGCGGCAGTCTTGTTCAGCACGCCGGCGGGCGGTTCGGTGCGCGCCAACACCCCTTGCAAGGCGCTGGCGAAGTCGATGTCGCGGGCCTTGTAATTGGGCGTGTCGGCGTTGGCGATGTTCGAAGCCAGCAATTGCTGGCGCTGCGAGCGCAAGCTCAGCGCCGCTTCATTGAACCGCAGGTAATCGTCGAGTTTGCCAATCATATTGGGCTCCGCTTTCGTTTTGTGACAGGGTCGATATTACGGAAGCGGTGTGCAAGTCAATCGAAGAATAAGGCGGCCCAAAGGCAAGCTATTCATCCGTTCAGCTCGCCAAGCGCGGGCGCAAAATGCTCGCATACCAAGGAAGGACCGATGAAACTTGCCCTCGTCACGACACTTATGATGTGCTCCAGCCTGGCGCTGGCCCAGCAGCCGGCGCCCGGGCGCCAGGAAGTGGCCGCCTTGCGCCAGGTGGTGGAGCAATATTTACAAGCGCAGAGCGCCGGACTGCCGGGCCAGGTCACGATCACGGTCGGCAATATCGATGCGCGCATGGCGCTGGCCGCCTGCCCTGCCCCGCAGGCATTTCAACAGCCCGGCGCGCGTCCGTGGGGCAGGACTACCGTGGGGGTGCGCTGCACGGCACCGGCCGCGTGGACGGTGTATATTCAGGCTCAGGTGAGCGTGCTGGGCCAGTATGTGGCCGCCGCCGTGCCCCTGACGCCGGGCCAGCCGATTGCAGCTTCGCAACTGGTCATGGTGAGCGGCGACCTGGCTGCCCTGCCCAACGGCGTGGCCACCGATATCGGCCAGGCGGTGGGACGCAGCAGCGCCATGGCGCTGGCGGCCGGCGCGCCGCTGCGGCTCGACGCGCTGCGCAGCAAACCGGTGGTGCAGCAAGGCCAGGCCGTGCGCGTGGTCGGCAGCGGTGACGGCTTCTCGGTCTCGGCCGAAGCGCGCGCCATCGGCACCGCCGGCGAAGGCCAGGTCGTGCAGGTGCGCACCAGCGGCGGCGCCATCCTGAGCGGCGTGGCCAAAGCGGGAGGGACGGTCGAAGTGGTATTTTAGACAGCTTTCCGGGGCCAAGAAATATGCGGCGATGCGCTAAAGTTTGTACGCAAGCCGCCGTTACATACGCATACCCCGGAGTGTTTGTCTCCGACCCGAGAAGGACGATGCTGTGAAAATCAACGACAACCTGAAAAGTAGCCCTGGCCTGCCGAGCGTAAGTACGCCCGCGACCAGCGCGAAAGGCACGGAGAAGGCGGCTACCCCCGCCACGCCCGCCAGCACCGACAATGTCCGCTTGTCGCCGCAGGGCCAGGCCATGGCCAGCGCGGTCGGCAGCAGCAACGCGGTGTTCGATACGAAAAAGGTGGAACGGATCAAGATGGCAATTGCCGACGGTCAGTTCCAGGTAAATTCCGAGAAAGTGGCGGACGGCTTGCTGGAAACAGTGCGCGACCTGCTGCATTCGCGCAAACGCTGATTCCGGCGACTCGAGGTTTAAGGCAATGGCAAGTCCGATCCACACCGTCCGCGACGAATTCTCGCTCATCAATACCCTGATCGAGCTGATGAAACAGGAGCAGCGCCTGCTGGTGGCTGCCGATACGGACGGGCTCACTGCCGTGACGGCGCAAAAGTCGCAGCTGGTGACGCAGATGGCCGCGCTGTCGAAAACCCGCCATCAACAGCTGGCGCAAGCCGGTTTTCCCGCCGAAGATGCCGGCATGACCGGCTGGCTGGAGCGCAGCGCCGACAAGGATGCCGCTTCGCTGTGGCAAGATTTACTGGCG
>CBFGOU010000955.1:0-1827 GCA_965650445.1 uncultured Oxalobacteraceae bacterium
CCGTCCTGTTCGGCGTCGGCGGCGTAAAAGCGCACGCTCGACTGCGTCACCATGTGGCCCTGGCGGGTGACGAAGGCGCCGCCGGCCGGCAAGCGCGCGCGTTCGGCAAAGGCGCTGGTGGTATCGTCGGCGGCGAACACATTGTGCAGCCAGTCCTGCAGCACGCCGCGAATGCCGGCTTCGTTCAGCTTGAGCAGGCTGGCGAAGGGCTTCAGGCCCGCCACCTCGGTGGCCGGCGCGGCGTTGACCGCCGGGGCGTACACAGCCAGCTTGGCGGGCGGCGCGTCGCCGAAGAAGGCCTTGGCCCACTCGATGTTCGACATTTCCAGCGCGCCCGTGCGTTCGCGCAGCACCGCTTCCATCGCGGTTTCCCAGCCCTGCTCGATCTGGATTTTTTGCCACAGGCGCGGCAGGCCGGCCAGTTCGTGCTTGGCCAGCCAGGGCTGCACCTTGCCCTGCGTTTGCACCCGTTCCTGCATCTGCCTGAGCGCGTTCAGGCGCGCTTCGAGCTGGGCGTTGGCGGCGGTTTCGGCATTGACCTGGGCCTGCGCCGCGCTGCGTTCCTCTTCCACACGCTGCTGCTGTTCGGCCGCTTCTTCCAGCATCATGGCCTGCTCTTCCAGCGCCTGCTGCTTTTCCTCCAGCTGCAGGCGCAGGTTGGCCAGGTGGCTGCTATCGGGCAGATTAAGGCCGCTCTTTTCCTGCTGCAGGCGCTCGCGCCGGGTCGCCAGACCGGTGAGGATGTTGGAGGCGTTGCGCTGGTGCGCCG
Source organism: uncultured Oxalobacteraceae bacterium (assembly GCA_965650445.1). Classification (GTDB taxonomy): domain Bacteria; phylum Pseudomonadota; class Gammaproteobacteria; order Burkholderiales; family Burkholderiaceae_D; genus Telluria_A. The sequence continues at coordinate 770 of CBFGOU010000955.1, forward strand.
AGGCCAGTTCGATCTGCTGCTGCGCCTGCATGATCTTGGCGCGCGATTCGACGCTGCGGTTCTGGGCGGCGCGGTACGACGCTTCCATGTCCGGCAGACGCTCAGCCTGCGCTTCGGCAGCCATCTGCGACTGTTCGACGCGCCCGCCCAGTTCCTCCAGCAGGAACTCGGCCTCCTCGATGCGCTGCTGGTATTCCTCGCGCTGGGTGGACCACTGGTTGCGCTGCGCGGTCAAGGTGGCGATCTGGCTTTGCAGGCGCGTGCGCGACTCGATCACGAACTTGATCTGCGCTTCCAGGCTGCCGATTTCGGAATTGGTCTGGTACAGGTGGCCCTGGGCCTGGTGCAGGCGGTCGCCGATGGCGAAGTGGGCCTGGCGCAGGTGCTCCAGGTCCAGTTCGACGTGGCGCAGTTTGGCCGTCTGCCCTTCCAGCTCGGTCTGGGCCTGTTCCATGTCGCGGAAGTAGCGGGTCTGCTCGGCCTGCGCTTCCTTCTTGCGCAGCAGCCAGAGCAGCTTCTGCTTTTCTTCCTGGTCGGCCTGCAGCGCGTGGAATTTGTTGGCCACGACGGCCTGCGCTTCGAGCTTTTCCAGATTGGCGCTCAGTTCGCGCAGAATGTCTTCGACGCGCAGCAGGTTTTCACGGGTGTCGTTGAGGCGGTTTTCGGTCTCGCGGCGGCGTTCCTTGTACTTGGACACGCCGGCGGCTTCTTCCAGGAACACGCGCAATTCCTCGGGGCGCGATTCGATGATCCGGGAAATCATGCCCTGGCCGATGATGGCGTAGGCGCGCGGGCCGAGGCCGGTGCCGAGGAAGATGTCCTGGATGTCGCGCCGGCGCACCGGCTGGCCGTTGATGTAATAGGTCGAGGTGCCGTCGCGCGTGAGGGTGCGTTTGACGGCGATCTCGGCATACTGGCCCCACTGGCCGGCGGCCTTGCCGTCGTTATTGTCGAACACCAGCTCGACCGAGGCGCGCCCGGCCGGCTTGCGGTGGGTGGAACCGTTGAAAATCACGTCCTGCATCGACTCGCCGCGCAGCTCGGACGCCTTCGATTCG